>NZ_BORB01000022.1:0-67827 GCF_018332955.1 Lederbergia ruris | reverse complement strand
ATAGTAGAGAAATAGCGTGCATATTCTTTTTCACATATGAAATAAAGTGAAAATAATAGCACATTACCCCAGATAAACAGCTGAATTAGTTTGAAATAGATGACCTGGAATAATGTGCTAGTTTACAATAATTCCGATAAAAATAAAATCATTGAAGCACAATCGTTTAATATTACAGAGGACTTTTTTATTTGGCTGATATCAAGATTTATGGACGGGAATAGAATAATAGATGAGGAAAATTCATTAAGTATTAGCAGAATAATAGGCTTCAGAGGAGAGGGGAGTCAAAAACAAGCAGTTCTTTCTGGCTCTGGAAATGAAGTGATGAATTTACTCAGTTCACTATCCTTCTTAATTGAAATGGAAGTCATGACTGAAATTGAGGTTCGAATATTATGTGGTTCTGAAACCTTTGAAATAAGACTTTACTCAATAAATTCCCAACTTGATATATTAGTTGAAAACTTTGTAGGAGAATATATGATGTTACCGAGTGAAGAAAAGAATCCAAGAATTTTACTGAATGCATTTATTGATATAATTCCAAGTATAATGAATGCTTACAATGAAGAAGTTGATAATGGTAATTGGACTAGGAATAGTAAAAGAGAATTTACTTTAGGTTTAGTCGATTCTGTAAAGGAAAAGCTCGATCTTTTATATCCATCCCAAAACATAGATAGTTAATGTTTCTATTAGCACTGGTTTAGTTATAAAAGTTAGTGACGATCAAAACTTTCAAGTGCATAATCAAAACAATATACGCTATTAAAGTAGGCATCGGCAATTTACCAATGCTTATTTTTTGCCCCTTAAATCACCACGGTGAACCGTATCATAAGTTAATCATTGTGTACATATTGAGCGGCTTATGGGGAATTGGGAACCAGCCTATAGAGTAATACCTCGGAATTACAACTATTCAAAAAACCAGTAAGTCCCAATGTCCCTGCCATTGATACTTACTGGTTTTTAGTTTTGTTTATTCCTCATCCACCAAATCAATAATTTCCCTAATATCAGTAATATCCAAGGCTACGGCTATTTTTTCGAGGTGTTGGAAGTTTATGTTTTGCCGTTTGTGATTGGATAGTTCGCTAAGCGTAGCGTGCCTTATATCGGTTAAGCGTGAGAGTTCCCGTAAGGAAATATCCCGCTCTTTTAACAAATTTTTTATTTTTACGACAACTTTTTTATTCATAATTCACCTTAATTAGCAAAAAGTGGTTGACTATACTGAAAATTTACCATATACTCATGGTGAATGTGGTACGCATGGACGTACCAAAAGAGAAATGATAGTAAAGAAGAACTATCAATAAGAAGCACCAACTATTATTTCAGTGTTTGTTTATGTAGAAGGGAGGGGGACAGCGAGGAATTAAGCAAAAAGGTAATAAATTTCTGCGACAGTTCATTATATCGCACCAAGAAAGAGGAAAGGAAATATTTCATTCTCTTATTTTATTTCTCTAAACATGAGTAAGTCTATTTGTTAAGTTACATTTTGGTTTAAAAGAAAAGGTTCAAAATGAGTTTTAATGTAGTGAAGGTAGGCTGCTTGAGTAGTTTGGAAGCAGTTTGAAAAACAAATATGTAATCGCATACAGAGGAAGTTACTATCAAGTGTAAACAAATTGTGGAAGGATTATTGATCTACTAAAGATTTCCTGAGATATAACAATTTAATAGGATCAGTAATAATCATGCATTGGTAAAAACAAATACAGGGAGGTCAAATGATGGGACTCAAAAGGATTCAAATGATAGCGGTGTTATTATCTTTTTTGTTGTTTCTATCCGCATGTACTAAACAAAAGACGGAAGTGGCCGGAAATGAAATAGAAGATCAGTCCCTAGACATTCTAACGGAATCAGGGCTGCCAATTGTGAAGGAACCCATTACGTTAAACATGTTTGTAAAGAGAAGGCCGGCGGCAGCAGAGGATTGGAATGATGTGTTGGTATTTAATAAGTATGAAGAGCTAAGCAATATTGAGGTTAAGTGGGAAATGACACCTCAGGATGGCTTAGAGGAAAAGCGTAATTTGTTACTATCTTCAGGTGGCAAATTACCTGATGCTCTTCATTCTGCTGAAATTCCCAATATCGACATTCTCAAATATGGAGAGCAAGGGACGTTTATTCGTTTGAACGATTTAATCGAAGAGCATGCGCCTAATCTAACAAAACTGTTTGCAGAAAATCCAGAGATTAAGAAGGGGCTTACTTTTCCGGATGGTAATATTTATTCGTTTCCTTTAATAGCATCCGAAGATTTTACTTCCTATCGTATGGGGGCACGGCCGTGGTTTAAGCGGGATTGGCTCGACGCTTTAGATATGGATGTGCCAGAAACCTTGGATGAATTTTACCAATATTTAAAAGCTGTCAAAGAAACAGACCTACTTGGGGATGGTTCAAATCGGGAGGTACCCTTTGGTGCCAATAGTATGGATCATTTAGTCAATTGGTTGAAAGGGTCGTTTGGTTTAGGGAATCGTGGGACCGCTCATCCCTATATTGATATGGATCCCAAGGAGGAAAAATTAAGATTCATTCCTACTTCACCAGAGTATAAGGAAATGCTTGAGTATATTAACAAGCTATATAGCGAAAAATTAATCGAGGAAAATATTTTCACCATTGAACATAATAATTATCTTGCGAACGGATCCGAGGGTTTGTATGGGAGTACGATTTATTGGAGCACCGAAAGTGCATTTGGAGTGGGAGAAGATGATTATGACAGTGGCATCGCTTTAAAAGGACCAGATGGTGATCAACTATATTCCAATTTTTATCCAACATTATCAGGTATTCAAGGTTTTGTAATTACGAAGGATAATCAATATCCAGCCGCGACGGTAAGATGGGTTGACCATTTTTTTAGTGATGAAGGAGCAAAGTTATATTATTTAGGGGTGGAAGGAGAAACGTATGAGGAAACTCCTGATGGTGGTTATAAATTTTTGGATGAAATCACCAATAACCCAGACGGTTTGACGCTGTCCCAAGCCATTTCCAAATACTTAACATATCCAAATGGCGGAGCACCAGGCATTATTAAAAAGGAATTTTTTCAAGGAACGGAAAATTTACCAGCGCTTATCGAAGCGGCAGAGAAAAATGAACCATTCTTCATTCAAGAAACATGGCCAGCCTTTACTTTTACAAGTGAAGAGAGTAAGAAGATGGCCTCCTTATCAGCCGATATTGAAAAGTATGTAGAGGAAATGAGAGATAAGTTTATTTCAGGGAATGTGTCATTTTCAGAATGGGATAAATATGTGAAAACCATCGAGGATATGAGATTGAGCGAATATATGAACATTCAGGAGGAAGCGTACAAACGATATAAAAATAATTGAATCATGACATCCTTACACTCAATCTATCATTCTACCAATATAAAACTATACGGATAACCGTTCCGTTGTCCGTATAGGATCGAATTAGGAGGTCATAGCGTGCAGATCAAACAAGCTGATTCAATCAAGTCGTTGAAGGTGATTCCGGTCCCAGGACGTATATTAAGTGTAAAAAAGAGGTTTGTGAAAAGTTGGCAGCTCTATATTTTATTATTACCGGCCATTGTTTATTTTACAATCTTTCACTATGTTCCTATGTACGGTGTGCAAATCGCCTTTAAAGATTATATTGCCACACTTGGCATTACCGGAAGTCCATGGATTGGTTTTGACCATTTTATCCGTTTCTATAACTCGTACTACTTTTGGAGGATATTAAAAAATACATTCGCAATTAGTTTCTATCAATTGGCCTTGTTTCCATTACCTATTTTATTTGCTCTTTCATTGAATGAACTTAAGAATGGTGCCTTTAAAAAATGGACACAAACCTTAACATATGCACCACATTTTATATCAGTCGTTGTCGTCGTTGGCATGCTGATTGCGTTTTTGGACCCGATTAGTGGACTCGTAAACAATGTCATTACGAAATTAGGCGGAGAAGCCATTCCATTTTTAACTAGTCCTGGTTGGTTTAGACATATTTATGTGTGGTCGGGAGAATGGCAATCATTAGGCTGGGGAACGATTATTTATTTGGCTGCATTAGCAGGAGTAAACCCAGAACTGCATGAATCGGCAAGTATTGATGGAGCAACAAGAATACAAAGAATCTTATATGTTAATATTCCATCGATCCTGCCAGCTATTGTTGTCTTGTTTATTTTGAACATCGGTAAATTCATGTCGATTGGCTTCGAGAAAGTGTTACTGATGCAGAACTCGCTAAACTCGGAGACATCAGACATTATTCAAACATTTGTCTACGAAACAGGTATTATTGGTGGGGAATATGATTTTTCGGCTGCGATTGGATTATTTGATTCCGTGATCAATATTATTCTATTGGTCACCGTCAACTATTTAGCTAAAAAAACAAGCGAAAATAGCTTGTGGTAAGAGGTGACATAATGGCTACCAGAGGTCTATCTGATAAAACATTCGATCTAGTAAATAAAATTTTCGTTCTGATCGTGACTATCATCATTATTTATCCCTTAGTTTTCGCTATCAGTGCGTCTATAAGTGATCCTTCTGCGGTCAGTACAGGGAAAATGTGGTTATGGCCAGTTGATATCACGTTTAAAGGATTTAAAGTTATTTTTGAAAACGATGCCATCTGGCTTGGATATCGAAACACGATTCTCTATACAGTACTTGGAACCCTCTTGCATCTGATTATATTGCTTCCCTGTGCCTATGCATTATCCAGAAAGGAAGTCATGGGGAAAAAGTTAATCCTGTGGTTTGTGCTATTTACAATGTTATTCAACGGTGGCTTAATTCCTACTTACTTAGTGGTCAAATCACTCGGAATGGTGGACACCATCTGGGCGATTGTCGTACCAGGGGTCGTGGGTGCATGGTCGATTCTAGTTGCTAGAACTTTCTTCGAGCAAAATGTACCCGATCAACTCGTTGAAGCCTCTAGAATGGATGGGGCATCAGATTTATATACCTTTTTCAAAATTGTCCTGCCTCTATCTGCGCCTATCATTGCAGTCATGGCGCTATTTCATGGAGTTAGCTTATGGAATCAATATTTTACAGCGCTAATCTACCTAACAGACACTAATTTATTTCCATTGCAACTAATCTTGCGGGAAATATTAATTATCCATGAAATTGATACGGCCGCAGGAGGTGGAGCCGCTCTCGGGGATTCTTTAGTCGAACAAGTGAAAACCGCAGCACTTGTTAAATATGCCGTGATTATCGTTGCGGCATTACCATTATTAATTGTCTATCCCTTCTTACAGAGATACTTTGTACAAGGCGTTTTGATTGGCTCCATTAAGGAGTAATGATGAAATAGGAGTTGTAAAATGAGAAAAGCAGTATTTTTTGATATTGATGGAACATTAATTGGACGTGATGGGCAACTTCCAGAGTCAACAAAAAGGGCGATTGCAACATTGAATCACAACGGCATCTTCACGGCCATCGCAACGGGCAGAGGCCCCCACACGATTCAACCTTTGTTAAAAGAGTTAAATATGAATTCATATGTCAGTTTCAATGGGCAATATGTTGTCTGTTTGAACAAAGTCATCTCTAAGCATTATTTAGATTCCCAGCATTTAAAAAGCTTATCAGAGGCAGTAGAAAAACATCATCACGAAATCATCTATCTGAATGAAGCGGCCTTAGAGATGGAGCAACAAACCCATGAAAGCTTTGCAGCTTGGAAAAAGGCACACATGGAAAATAGGCCAAAAGGTTATTCAGATATCTATCAAGCCATCATATTTGTAAAAGATGATGAGGATTACTATCTTAAAGACTTTAACGATTATTACTCTTTCGTTAGATGGAGTGATAAAGCTTTGGATGTTATACCTGCAGGCAGATCGAAGGCAGAAGCGATAAAAGCAATGGCCCGAAAGCTGAAGATAGACATGAAAGATGTATATACCTTTGGGGACGGGTTGAATGATATAGAAATGCTACAACAAGCCGGTGTCGGCATTGCAATGGGCAATGCCCATAACGAAGTGAAAAAACACGCCGACTTTGTCACTACAGATGTTGACGATGATGGAATTGTACGTGGATTACAGGAAGTAGGGCTGTTATCCGAAAAGATATGTTAGAAAAATGCGAATTCAGGGCAGAAGGGGCCCTGCTTATCGCTAACATCGCCAGAAATCATTTTATCTATTGGCATTCCTACATTAATGTCAGCCTACTTAGTCGACTTTGTCGTATCCATGATAGTCAACGCCGTCGCCTCTGTCCCAGTAATTATATTATTCATCCTCTTCCAGCGGCAAATTATCCAAGGGATTAGCTTTACGGGAGGAGGGGGAGTGATGAGCAAACCAGATGCCAGTGGGGGGTGTCTGGTTTGTTTTTGTATCTGTCTCTTCTAGGAATGTACGTTCCCTGATCCCGAATAAATGGTATAATAGTTACATAGTAGAAAACTTAGATGGGGAGTAAATTAAATTCTGTTAATAGGGAGTGAGAAGAATGCAAAATGAAACGAATATACTAATCTACCAAACAGAGGAAATACAGAAATAGATGTTAGATTAGAGAATGAAACAGTGTGGATGACATAAAAAGCTATAGCGGAGTTGTATCAGACTTCACCTCAAAATATTACTCTTCATGTAAAAAATATTTATGAAGAAGGGGAATTACAAGAACAAGCAACTTGTAAGTATTACTTACAAGTTCAAAATGAAGGGTCAAGAGAGGTAAAGAGAAAGGCAAAACACTACAATCTCGAAATGATCATCGCAATTGGTTATCGAGTTCGTTCTCATCGAGGTACACAATTCCGCCAATGGGCAACAGAACGATTGAATGAATATCTTGTCAAAGGTTTTACTATGGACGATGACCGCTTGAAAGAAATGCGTAACTTCGGGCAAGATTATTTTGATGAATTACTGGAACGAATCCGTGATATTCGTGCTTCAGAGAAAAGATTCTATCAAAAGATAACTGATATTTACGCTACATCTGTTGATTATGACCCAAAGGCGGAGATTACACAGGAATTCTTTGCTACGGTTCAAAATAAACTTCATTTTGCCATACACGGTCAAACTGCGGTGAACTCATAGCAAATAAAATTCGAAAAGGAGATGTAACTATCGCTAAGAATTACTTAGATGAAAAAGAATTAAGAGCACTTAATCGTATTGTTACTAGGTATTTAGACTATGCTGAAGACCAAGCAGAAAGAAAGAGACCGATGTATATGAAGGATTGGAGGAAAAGACTTGATGCTTTTTTAGAATTTGATGAGCGCGAAATTCTTCAAGATGCTGGAAAGGTAGCAAAAGCTGTAGCAGATAAAATAGCGGTTCAAGAATATGAAAAATTTAATCAATCTCGAATTACCCAAAATAGTCCAGATGATTTTGATCGATTTATTGAGAGTTATAATTTGAAAAGGTAGTACTCTTAGTTAGGCTCATTCCAAGAAGATAAGGATGCATAGTGCCAGGCACAAAAACAATTCTAAATGGTTCGGTATCTGGCACCCCTATTAAGAGACGATTAAATGGCAAAGGATCTAAAACTCTATTTTAAATCCATAATAATGGATTCCCAATCGTGCGGAAATCCCATATCAAAAAGGTTTATGTATTCTTTATATTCATCTATTAATGCATGTAAGGAAATCAATAAAATATTCCTATCCTTTTCATTTAAAAGTTTGAATAGAACAATGATAGCTGCAAATAGAGAGTTACTTTGTATGTGATTTTTCACCTTATTGAATAATAGAGGACTGATGGTCAACTTTTTACCGTATAGCCTCCCATGATGAGCGCAGACATTTCTAATGGTCGTTAAAGTGTGTAGCCAACTTTCTGTATATTTGTAATGTACATTATAATATGTTTTGGATATGAGTAATTTATCCTCATGAAGGAGATTCTTAAATAACATAGATAATGTCGAAAATGAAAGCACCTCAACCGCTACCCAGAAGGGAAAAACGCCATCGTATTTTTTGCGGTGATGGATGATGAATAACTCAGTTTTATTCTCATCATAAAAACGATCAAGATTTTTTATGAACCGTTCATGATGAGTTGGATCTTGAAAATAAGAAGGGTTCTCATAGCCGAGAGGAGAATATTCATGAGCATGATGGTAAGCAATATGCGTTCGAAAGGCAACTTCAATACTTTCCAAAGCACCTAATAATAATTGACGTAATTTCTTATCGAATTCATATAGTGAAACGAGTTTCGAAAATGTGGTTCCTTCTATGTAGATATTACTGTTAGGGGAGCATTTTAATGTTAGGCCATACGCTACAAGTCGATAATAATTAACTCTTTGCAAAGTGTTAATGGCATATTCTGTGTCTTCAACTACGACTCCTCTGCTTTGAAGGATTTTTAATTGCTCTTCAAATGTTTTCGCAACTTTAATCGAATTGTTTTTATGAGGATCTATGGGTTATCACTCCATAATCTAAAATGACCCACCGTGGTCCGCATTGTGAAGAGGCGTGGTGGGTTCTGTTACGTTTAGTATACCTTTAATCAAAAAGAATGTACAGCATGATCTATGTACAATATTCTCCAATTTTCATGTTTATTGCCATTTAACGTACCCCTTAGTAAGGGAAGCCGCTAGTACCTCTCCATTTCGTTACTTTTGGCAGTTTTTTAATCTTTTATATAAGGGGGATTAAGAAGTGCAATAATCTCATGGCTTTGGCTTAATCCGCTATGAAGGATATTTAAATAGATTGACGAACAAATATAACTTCAGACTGGACTATCTCACAGAGGGATATATAAATGGGAAGCGGGTAAACCCTTTATTAATTAAGGTCTTACCTCGCTTTTTAATTCATAAGGAATTAAAGTAATCATGATAAATGCGCTTATTAATTATAGTTATCTGATTTTCGTTATTATATATAGGTTATATAGAACCAAGTGTCAGTTTACCTTATCCAACGTTATGGTGAATCGTATTAAAAGGCAATAAAAGGAGTAGCGTACTCTTTTATTGCCTTATAGCTAAAGGTTCATTTCGAACCACAGTGTTCCTACTGATAATTAATAATCGCCGGGTTAGGATCAAGCTTTAAAACATCTTCAGGGCTTAACACCGGTTCATCTTTTTTATAAAAGATCTTGAATCCGCCGTATTGGACTGCTTCATTTCGTACGAACTTGCGATAAAGCGACATTTTTGTATTGGCGTCACCCCAACCATCATAGTTTAAGGCGACTTCTACGTGTTCTGTTGGTTGGATGGCTTCTTTGTTTGTTAATGCATCGTCCACGAATTGATGGACGAGGACAATTTTATCCGGCAAATCATTTTCCTCTACCATTTCCGTGAGGTAGTCCACCGCTTCTTGTACTTCGGCTCCGTCCACTTGACCAAGATCGATACCAGGTGTTTGTCCTTCTCCTACATGGAATTCGGTATCGATGGCGAGGTGGACATAAGGGAGCTTCAACCATTTCTCCAGTAATTTCACTTGATTCAGGACAGAATCCGTACCGAGCTGGACATCCAGCATCAGTAATGCATCATTCTCTTTTGCAAGCTCGGCATATTCGTCAATTTGTTCTGGTGAAGTACTATGGTAGTACTTTCCTTCAGGTCCCGGATCTCGCTGGGCAACGGTAGAAATTAATTCAATCATGGGCACGGCCGCGCGGGAAGGATCGGCATCCGAGTACGCTTGTGTCTGTTCTTTTAATTTTTCCATTAATTGATCAGGTTCCATTTCACCTAATATCCCCATATTGGTAGAATTCGGGTGCCCGTAATAGGCGACCAGTCTATGATTCTTTAAAGGCCCGTTTGTTTGATCTTCGGCACCTTTTACCAATGTTTCTCCCACTTCGACCATTCTTGTCCGATCCTCTCCATAGGATTCCGCTTGCGGCATCTGCTCCAATTCCTCTTCAGATAACGTATCCCTTAGAGGAGTGGCATCTTCTGCCGGTTCCATTGGTTTGTATGGTTGAGGAGGTTTCTTTTCTTCCACCTTTTCAGGTTTCTCCTTCTTATCGGCTGTATTGTCTTCTTGAGCCGGCTTTTCATCATTCCCTTTGCTTTCCTTGTCAGCAGTGGCGCTCTCCGAACAAGCAACTAGGAAAAAGGTGAGGACCACGCTAGATAATAGTAACGTTAACTTTTTCATGCTGTTCACTTCCTTATGTATGGGTTTCTCTCTATCTATTACCCTAGGTGTATTCCCTAAGTTTAATAAATTTAACAAGTATGGATAAATTTAACATAGCTATATTTATGTTACAACCCCCGTTCATGGTGCCTAATTAGATTAAGAGATACGAAATATAGTACTCCCCTTTTGGTAATAAATTCCAGTCACAAGAGGGAAAAGGCGTCCTTCTATACAAAATGATAGGTATCGCGCCCGGTAAGTATACATGTTTACAAAAAGTAAACGTGTTGTTTGCGAATCGGTTTACGTGTATACAAACATGTTTACATAGCGGGAATACAGCGTGTGTGCAATCTTGTCATTGTTGTTTACATATCCGTTTACAAAAGTCGTTATGTTTACGGAACGTTTACAAGTTTACAGTTTTATTTTATTTAGTAACTGTCATTGTGGAATTTCGTAATCTCTTATAAACTTAAATGAAGTGGTACTAAATGGTATTTGTTTTACATAGTGAATTGGATCGTAAAAATCTATTAATTGAAAAGGGATGATAATGAATGTCTATGTCAAGAATTGCGGCAGTTGATGTTGGGAACGATTCGGTTAAGTCTATTTTTGGGGAACTAGAGTATGAATTAAATATTCCTAACATTATTGCAAGGGACACAGAAGACCGTCCGGTAATTGGAATAGAGGATTTAGATAGTAAGGATCCGCTCGAGGGAATTCATTTGAAGGTGCATTCTCCAGCTCTAAAGGAAAATAACGTGGTTTATCGTATTGGTCACTTAGCGACAAAAAGTAGTAGTGCTCAAGAGTTAGACCCAGGAAGTCGTAAATCAGAAGAAGATCAAACATTAGTCATGCTGCTTTCCACATTAGCCCTAGATGCAGTAAGGGAAGAGAATGCAGCTATTTTCCCCCGTGTGAAAAACGTTGTGGATGCAAACTATACGTTGGGAACAGGCCTCCCCCTTCGTGAGGTAAAAGAGGGCAAGGATGCTGGATACCGTTCAAAATTAATAGGATCTGTGCATCAAGTAGAGTTTCTCGTAACACCAAAGTACCAGGGACTTAAGGTGAATATTAAATTTAATGAGGTAAAGGTATATCCTGAGGGCTTTGCTGCCTTTATTAACCTTGTAATGGATAATAACCTTAAAGTCATTAACAAAGATTTAATCGATAAAAGAATTTTAATTCAAGATATTGGTGGCTTGTCTACAGATATTGCTGTCATAAGAAATAGGAATGTTGATGATGATAAGGCGCAAGGGTTTAATCTTGGGGTATCTGAATCACTAGAGGCGATAAGGGAAGAAATTAGATCCAAACATGGGGTAGAATTAGATAGCCGCCGTGATGTTGTGGATATTATAACCAGGAAAAATAACCGCAATCACATCTTGGTAAAAGGGAACCGGACAAGTGTTCATGATATTACAGACCGCATACTGCTGGAGTTAGCCAAAAAACAATATCGTTTATTACGTAATACATGGCTAAAAAATTCACAAACTGAAATTTGTTACTTTGTTGGTGGTGGGTCAATCGTATTAAAAGATTATCTAAAATCGATCAATAACAATCTAGATGGATATAATATTGATTTCTTTGAAGATGAAAAAGAGAGTATTTGGATGATGGCAAACGCTTATTATAAGCTCATTACTGACTTTGCAAGGAAGACAGAGAAGAAAAAGGTACCCCAGGAAACGGTAAAAAAGTAGAATTAAGGTGATCCCGTGAAAAAGTCTGTCTCAAATGAGGTGAAGAGAGGTCAAGCCATTTCATTTCGCGTACCTTCTGATACACCTGATCATTTATTAAAACACCTACAGAGGTTAAAGGAAACTGAACGAAGGAACTTTTCCAGCAAAATTGCCGAGTTTGTGATGCAAGGGGTCGGTCAGTCACTCTCAAGGGAGAAAGAAGTCCTTTCTATTCCCCTCCCCCATAAATTAACGAAAGCACAACGAAATTGGCTAAAGCATGAACATTCTGAAGCATTGCTTGGCAGCATTATTTACCAACTAATAAATGATCCAAGCCGTGCTGCTTCCTTGCTGGCTTCGTTGAATAGTCATTCCTTGAACATAGATGATGCTTTATATCTCCAAGAGGAAATGGCCATGGATAAACCCAAGGCAGAGGAATTGAACGAGGAAACCCATTCACCCTCTTTAGAGAAAACAACTTCATCAAATGAGTTCAATACGTTCGATGATGATTTAGATTCATTTCAGTTGGAAAGCGTAAGAGAAGATTACTCCGAAGAAATAAAGGAGAAAGAGGATCCATCTGACGATGATTTAGATAGCCTTTTAGGAGATTTCCTTGCCGAAATGAATAAGTAAAACACATTATTTCATCCATTAGGATTATTGGTATTGCTCTAGAAGCAAAACCGATAATCCTATTTTACTAGATCATGATTGTATGGTTGTGATCTAATATGTGAATTAGCTTTGTCATTGCCACAGGGAGAGATTTTGTTCAAATACTTCCATAAGGATCTATGGGTTATCACTCCATAAAACAAAATAACCCACCGCGGTGGGTTGTTCAGGTACCTGTAGTAGGGATCTTTAATTAGAAGAAATGTACAGCATGATTTATAGACGATATTCCTAATAGTCCGGTAAATAGACAGTTCATTCCCCCTTCTTTACAGCAATAACTTCTCTTGCTGCTTCTATGAAAGATTGTATGATCGGGGAAAGCCATTTGTCTTTATGCCATCCCATTTGTGTGTATACGTGCAAGTCGGGAATTTGCCATGGGAGAGCAACGAGTTCGCCCCGTTCCACTTCGGTTTTCGCTGTTATTTCGGGAAGAAAGGCAATGCCGATTCCCGTAATCGCACATTGTTTGATGGCTTCAGCATTTTGAAATTCTAAATACGTAATAGTATCAATGCCCCCTTGTTCAAATGACCGGTCAAACATGGTTCGATAGGTACAACCTTTTTCATTCGTCAGGAACACTTCTCCGTGAAAATCTTCCAGCTTTAGTTCCGTTCGTTTTGCGAGTGGATGGTCTGGAGCGGCGAAAAAGCGGAATGTTTCTTCCACTAATGGTTCCACTGCAAGTCCTGTTGAACGAATGGGTTCATCCAACATAAAGACGACATCTGCGGTTCCCTCAAAGAGCGTTTGCTTGAGTTGCTGATTAGGAACAGAGCGGAAGATGAGACGCACTCCTGGATAGCGCGAACGAAATAGGTGAAAGACAACAGGAAGCCGATAGGCGCAAAGAACCTCGTTGGCACTGATTGTGAGCGTGCCGTTTAGATCTTCGTTGTCAAGAACAGCACTACGAGCTTCGTCCAATTTGTTTAGAACCTCTTGGACATGAGTTAAAAAGCGTTTACCTGCAGTTGTGAGTACAAGCTGCTTGCCTAAGCGATCAAAGAGACGAACACCGAGCTCCTCTTCCAATGCTTTTATTTGCATCGTGACGTTGGAGGGGACGTAGTTCAGTGCTTCCGCAGCTCGACTAAAATTTAAAGTTGATGCAACCATGCGAAACGTATTCAGTTGGCGTAATTCCATTATACGATCCCCCTTTTGCCTTCAATAATATTGAAGACTACTTTGATTTTCCTTCACTTTTTTTGAGGGTACCACAGGTTTATACTAAGTACAAGAAATACATTATGTGTTTCACTTTGAAGGGAGCGACAATACGATGGATTATGAAATTTTTGATTTGGGTGACGTAACCTTGCAATCGGGAGTGACGTTACCGAACGCTTTTCTTGCTTATAAGACCTATGGAAAATTGAATGAAAAGAAAGATAATGTTATCGTTTATCCAACTGCCTTTGGTGACCAGCATGTTCAGAATGAATGGTTGATTGGAAACGGCATGGCCCTAGATCCGCAGAAATATTTCATTATCGTGCCAAATTTGCTAGGGAACGGGTTATCTTCATCCCCCAGTAACACACCGCCTCCATTCGACCGGGCTAATTTTCCGCAGGTAACTATCTATGACAATGTTCAATTTCAGCAGCGGCTGGTGACCGAAAAATTCGACATTCAAAAGATTGCTCTCGTAGTTGGATGGTCAATGGGAGGCATTCAATCATTCCAATGGGGAGCAAGTTTTCCCGATATGGTGGAACGAATTGCCCCTTTTTGTGGAGGTGCAAAGACTTGGCCGCAAACGTATGTGGTTCTGGATGGAATGAAAGCTGCGCTTATGGCGACAATTGGCTTCGATGCAAATAAACGAAACCAGTTGACTCCCGCAGATATGCACGCCGTTGGCCGTGTCTATGCGGGATGGGGCGTATCGCAGGCGTTTTATAGAAAGGAACTTTATCATGAGCTGGGATTTGATTCATTAGAAGACTTTGTGGCTGGCGTATGGGAAAAGAGCTTTATGAAGATGGACCCGCATAATGTTTTGGCGATGTTATGGACAGGACAATTTGCAGATATTAGTGCAAACCCAACCTATAATGGCGACTTCGATAAGGCACTCAAAAGCATTAAAGCCCTCGCCTGTATCATGCCTGGGAGCACGGACCTTTTCTGTACGGCTGACGAAAATAAATACGAGGCTAAGCGTATACCGAGAGCTTCTTTTCATCCGATCGAGTCGATTTGGGGTCATTTTGCCGGACGTGGGATGAACAATCCTGATAATAAATTTATTGATGACAATCTAAAACGTTTATTGGCGCTTAGTCCAGACGAATAAATTATTGTTAGCATTGGAGTGTCTTGCTAGGGTAGCTAGAAAGGGTTAATGTCTTGATGTATATGGATATGGAGATTAAAAACTATGATATATACAAGAACATTATTGTTAAAGAAGATTAAATTGTTAGTCAATGTATTTCCCTAACTTAGTTGATTGGAATAGAATTCATTCTGAAATTCTAGCATTTAAGGATTTAAGGAATAAAAAAGCTCCCTACTCAAATGTAAGGGAGCGATATTATTCCTTTGATAACTTACCCAAAGAGCCATTCTCGCGAAATTGCAATGGCGTTAGTCCAGTTGTTTTTTTGAAAAGTTGGCTAAAATATCTAGATTCCTCATAGCCAACTTCGGCTGCGACTTCATATGTTTTTAATGTGGTCGATAGCAGTAGCTCCTTTGCTACTTCCATTCGCTTTAATGTAAGATAGTCAACAAAATTAATTCCTGTATGTTGTTTAAATAGTTTACTAAAATAGCTATTGCTCATATTGAGTTTCGCTGCCAGTTCAGTTTGACTAATCGCTTCCTGATAGTGCTGTTGAATGTACTGGATTACTTTCTCAAAGTCTAGAGTATATTGATCATCGTGGTATTGGAAGATTGTAATATTCTCGCTTGTCTTATAAAGTTGAGAAGCCGAGTTTGCTTGCTTGTATATTGTAATAAGTTGATTTAAATCATCTGCCAGAAGGCTTATATGGAAAGTAGCCCGACATTCCATCCTGCTATAATGGTTCTTTAACTTCTGAATCGTCTCTTCCCAGTGTTCTCCATTCTTTAATGAGTGGCAAAAATACACTTGTTGAGATACTTTATCGTCAATTAACTGAACGGACTCTAATGTTGCATGAGCTATCTTTTCTGCTTGTGAACGAACGATGATAAATCCATATTGGGGGCGTATATTCCCGATTGATTGGATCTTCTCGATGTTTTGTAATGTATTATGCTGGATGGCATCTTTAATGAATAAAGCCAATATGTTATTCTTTTCTGCCTGCTTTATATATAAATCATTAGTAATCGAGCGCATTGTTGCTTCTAATTCATCCACATTGGTTGGTTTTAATAAAAAGTCATCTGCACCGAGCTTAATTGCTTTCTGAGCATATTCAAATTCATCATGTCCTGTCAATAAGACTAGTATTAAATCTGGAAATTGACTTCGACATCTTTCAATTAATTCCAACCCACTTATTCCTGGCATGCGGATATCCGTCAAAAGAATATCAACATGGAACTGAGTTAACATTTCTAGGGCTTCATTTCCATTCGTAGCTGTTCCAATGACTTTAATACCCCACTCTTTCCAAGGCACTGTTCTTTTTAAGCCTTCCCGAATTGTCCACTCATCATCAACAATTAAAATAGAAAACATCATCTTTTTAACCTTCCTTATATGGAATGAATATGTCTACTTTTGTGCCTACTTCTACCTCAGAGGTAAGTGACCATTTGAATTGATTTCCGTAGCTTAAATATAGTCTTTTGCGGACATTCTCAATTCCAATTCCTAAATCATCAAATTCAATTCCTTCTTTAATTTCTCGATTGACAAGGGAAAGTGTCTCCTCATCCATTCCGATTCCATTATCTTGAACCACAATGCGAATGTTTTCTTGCTCTTTTGTAATGGCAATCTGGATTATTCCTTTAGAAATCTTATTTTCCAAACCATGTACAATCGCATTTTCGACGATTGGCTGTAGCAATAGGGCAGGAATTTTTTGATTTAATACTGAATCATCAACCTGTAAATGGACATCAAATTTATCTCGATAGCGAAACTCCTGTATAGTTAAGTAGTTTTTAAGCTGTTTAACATCCTGCTCAATGGTAACGAAATCTTCCCCCTTCCTCACAGAGTACTTCATAATTTCACTAAGTGAAACAACGATTTTACTGATGTCATTTACGCCTTCTAGTCTCGCCAACCAATTTACCGTTTCTAATGTGTTATAAAGGAAATGTGGATTGATTTGGGCACGTAATGCTTTTAGTTCTGAATCTTTCATACGAACCTGTTTTTCATAGTTTTCTTGAATAGAGACCTTTAGTTTTTCAAGCATCCGATTAAATCGTTTGCCAAATATCCCAATATCATCATTGTATTTCGGATCAAATCGAACCTCGAGATTTCCCTTTTCTACTTCTTTCATTAAATAAATCAATTTGTATAGTGGCTTTGTCACTGTTTTAGACAAGTAATAGGCCAGCCAGATGGAGAAGATGATCCCAATGAGCGCAAAGTTTAAGGTTAAATTTCGAACAAGATTGTTTTTCTGTTGGATGATATCCATTGGAATAATACTGATCGTCTTGAAATTCGTGTTTTCATCTGTTTGATAGGTCAAAATGGAGGTTGTATCCTGCCAATCAAATTTAAAAAATCCCTTGTCCCCGTTCATAATCCGGTCATAGTAAGTTGTTTTCAGCCTTGTCCCGACATTCGTTTTGTCAGGTAAACTTGAAATGATGTACCCTTGATCATCTAATAAGAGAAAACTGTCATTGGTTGCGTAGTTATTTTTCTCGTAGATATTAGAAAAGGCTGATTCATATATATCGACCATTAGATAACCGATTTTTTCATTCGTTTTAGAATCGATTAGAATACGTCCCGCTGTGAGTACAATGTCTTGATGATCGACTCGATTAACGGAGTAATTTGTATCCCAGACGAGGGAACCTTTTGCGTTGTTTGCTTTTCGAAATACTCCCCATGACTCCCTTATGGTGTTGTAGCGATTTGGGAGGTAATCATTAGAAAAGTACCTGTCGCCATTTAGACCGATTACATATAGATGAACATCCCAATCCTTAACTCCCATAACAGTATCAAAAACATCCCGGACATATTCGTAATCCTCGTATTTTTCATTAAGGCTTCGGTCGCTATCCTTCTTAAGAATCGCTTGTATTTCTTCATTTTTATAAAAGAAAAGTGTCATTTGTTCCACGTCTTTTAAAAAATAGGAAACCTGATGGTTGATCGATGTAATTCGTTCTAGCTCATTTTCACTGACTTCTTCTTGGAGTAACCCTGATAAATAATTAAATGTAAAAAGGCCTAACAGTAACAATGGGATAAGGGATGTAATGATAATCACGATGATGAGTTTACTGCGTAAATTTAGATTGTTTAGTTTACCTATCATGTCCACACCCCTTAATAGGAAAAAAATTATACATGATCCGAAAAAAATATGATTGTATCCGTTTTCAGTAGTCTGTATCATCAATATTGTAGCACAATTAAAAATTATAGGAGGTTATAAAATGAAGAAGGTACTAATGCTTCTTATCATGGGTATGCTTCTAGCGGTGATCGCTGCATGTGGATCTGATGATAAAGAAAAAGCTAGTAAAGATGCTGATTCATTAACCGTGTACTCGCCACATCAAAATGAAATTATTAATCCAATTGTAAAAGAATTCCAAGATAGAACAGGTATTAAAGTGGACGTTGTAACGGGTGGTACGGGTGAATTATTAAACCGTGTGACGGCAGAAGAAGGTAACCCAGGCGGGGATGTATTTTGGGGTGGCGGTGCAGAATCATTAGAGGCATATGGTGATAGCTTTGAGGCGTATAAAACGGCTGAAGACGATGCTATCCCAGCCGAGTTTAAGAGTCCAAGTAATATTTGGACTGGTTTCTCAGCACTTCCAATGGTGATTATGTACAACCAAGAAATGGTAGCTGACGCGGATGCACCAAAGAGTTGGGGGGATTTATTAGACGAGCAATGGGAAGGGAAAATTGCTTACGTTGATCCAAGTAAATCTGGTTCTGCTTATACCCAATTAGTGACCATGCTTACTGCCTATCAAGATGATGGCGATGATGGTTGGGGCTTTGTAGGAGATTTTGTATCCAATCTGGGTGGGAAAATTTTATCGAGCTCTAGTGCTGTACCAAAGGGTGTAGCAGACGGTGAATTCCCAGTTGGTATTACATTGGAAGAAGCTGCTTACCGCTATATTGCTGGTGGAGCATCTGTTAATGTTCATTATCCAGAAGAAGGAACATCTGCTGTTCCAGACGGTGTTGCTTTAATTAAGGGAGCGAAAAATGGAGACAATGCAAAGAAATTTATTGATTTCTTAGTAGGTAAAGACTTACAAGAAATGATCGTAGAGGATTTCAACAGACGTTCCATCCGTAATGATGTAAATCCACCAGAAGGATTGGTCGATAACGATGAAATTCCACTAGTAGATTATGATTTTGCTTGGTCTGCTGATAATAAAGATGAAGTAATGAAACAGTTCCAGCAAATCTTAATTGAACAACAATAGAATACAGCTTTAAAGGGATCATGTGTATACTTGATCCCTTTCTTAAGAAGGAGGAAGGACCGTGCAAGAACACGTGAAAATACAACAAATCAGCAAATACTTTGGTGAGAATAAAGCCATTGATAATATAAATATCGACATCGGCAAAGGGGAATTTTTCACCTTGCTTGGCCCAAGTGGATGTGGAAAGACTACACTACTGCGAACACTTGCGGGATTCTACCAACAGGAAGAAGGAAATCTTTACTTTGGTGACCAGCATATGAATAATGTTCCAGCACATAAACGTAATATCGGAATGGTTTTTCAAAACTACGCTATCTTTCCCCACTTAACTGTGTTTGAGAATGTTGCTTATGGTTTAAAGGCAAGGAAGGTTAAAAAAGATGAGATTAAAGCAAGGGTAACAGAAGCGTTAGACATGGTTGAGCTTGCTCATTTAAAAGATCGTCAACCATCCCAATTGAGTGGGGGGCAACAACAGCGTGTTGCTTTAGCCCGTGCCATTGTGATTTATCCGGGCTTATTATTGATGGATGAACCACTTTCCAACCTAGATGCAAAACTAAGAATTAAGATGCGTGAAGATATTCGTAGTCTACAAAAAAGACTAAATATCACGACAATCTATGTAACCCATGACCAAGAAGAAGCCCTAGCTGTATCGGATAGAATCGCTGTAATGAGCGAAGGGAAAGTTCAACAAATTGGTAGGCCCCATGAAATTTACTTAAGCCCTGCAAATAAATTTGTTGCGAACTTTATTGGTACAACGAACTTTCTAGATGCTGATTTGGAGGTAGTAGATGCTGAGAATAAAGCGATTGTAACAGTCGAGGGTGTAACATTGGGTACAAATCTTTTGGAAAATGTAAACGGTAAAGCAATATATTCCATTCGACCAGAACAACTTAAGATTTACGAGACTAGTGAAGCTAGACCAGCCTTAGTAGATGGGGAGATTATCGACGCTACCTTCCTTGGAGAATCTGTTGTGTACAAAATTAGGTTTAACTCGGGCACAGTGATCAGTGCACATGAGCATTCCATTCGATACAACATGCTTAGAAAGACCGGAGATCGGATAAAAGTAGATTTAAATCCTGACGAAGCCGTTATTTTCGATGAAAGTGGGGAGGAAGTACTAAATGAACATAAGAACACAAGCATTAAGGAAACCGTTTAGTCTTCGATTAGACTTCTGGCATTTTGTTATTATTGCGGCATTTATCCTAATAGGATTTTTTCTCATTTACCCTTTATTTAATATATTTGTTAATAGCTTTTGGCAGGATGGAAAAATTTCACTAGAAAATTATCAAGAATTTTTTAGTTATAAATATTATTATTCCGCCTTAATTAACAGTTTTATCGTCTCAACATCTGCAACCTTCTTTGCTTGTTTATTAGGTATTCCGGTTGCTTATGCGATGTCGAGATTCAATATTCCGTTTAAAGGTGTTTTCCATATTTTAATTATTCTAACGTTATTGTCCCCTCCATTTATCGGAGCGTATTCTTGGATTTTAATGCTTGGAAATAACGGATTTATCACGAACTTTTTAGCGAGTCTTGGAATAAAAATACCTTCTATTTATGGATTACATGGGATGATCTGGGTATTTACATTACAGTTTTACCCACATATTTACCTATATGTGTCTGGAGCCTTGAAAACAATTGATGTATCTCTTGAGGAAGCATCAGCAAGTCTTGGGGTATCTGGTTTCGATCGCATTCGTAAGGTAACATTACCATTAATATTTCCAACCATTTCAACGGGGGCATTAATGGTATTTATGGCCTCTTTCGCTGACTTTGGTACTCCCATGTTAATTGGACAAGGGGAAAAAGTACTTCCCATTTTAGCCTATGATCAGTTTATTAGTGAAATGGGGTCTAACCCAGCAATGGCAAGTACATTAAGTATGATTTTACTTGCGGTCACAACATCTGTATTACTGTTTCAACGACATATCGTGAATAGAAAAACATATACAATGAGTTCATTACGACCACCAAAAGTGATTAGGCTCAGCCCAGTAAAAAAGATCCTAGCGACCTTAATGGTTATGGGAGTAGTGAGCTTATCTATCATTCCACAAGCGACCGTCATTACGACATCGTTTTTGAAAACGAATGGGCCTGTGTTTGTCGGGGGATTTAGTTTAGATAGTTATCGAGAGGTCCTTTATAAAGTGCCAAAAGCAATTCAAAACACATTTACGTATGCAAGTGTTGCGATTGTGATTATGGTTATTGCAGGATTATTACTTTCATATGTAGTGGTTAGAAGAAAGTCTAAAATTACCTCTTTCTTAGATGCGTTAATTATGATTCCTTATGTTATACCGGGTACTGTTCTTGGGATTAGTTTAATTATTGCCTTTAATAAGCCACCTATTGAATTAACTGGTACATGGGTAATTTTGGTTGTAGCGTATGTTGTACGAAAACTGCCCTATACGATGCGCTCCAGTACGGCTATATTGCATCAAATTGATAAGAGTGTTGAAGAGGCTTCTATAAGTTTAGGTGTTCCACCTATGAAAACCTTCTTTAAGACAACGGCGATTTTGATGATACCAGGGGTGTTATCGGGGGCAATTTTAAGTTGGGTCACCACTATAAATGAATTAAGTTCAACTATAGTGTTATATTATGGGGCCACGGCCACGATTACTGTTTCGATTTATAGTGAAGTCTTTACCTCTAACTTCGGAACAGCTGCAGCATTAGCATCAATGTTATCTTTAGCGACGATTATTTCATTAATTATTATTACGATTATTTCTGGTAAAAAGGAGATTTCAGTTTAATAGGGGGATCTTTGGCTAGACTCACAGCCTGAATGAATCAGGTCGTCATTCTCTACCAAACAATGATCTGCTAGTGAATTAGAGGAGAAATAATGGAAGGAACCATAACAATAAAAATGATATGAGGAGGAATGACATGATACGTTTCGGAACAGGTGGTTGGCGTGATATTATCGGTGAAAATTTTACATTTGATAATGTGAGAAGGTTTTCCCAAGGAATTGCGAATCAAATCTGTCAAAATCGTAAGCAGTCTCAGGGTGTTGTAATCGGATATGATAATCGCTTCATGGCAGAGGAGTTTGCCAAAGCTTCGGCGGAAGTATTTGTAGCGAATCATATCCGAGTTGTTTTACTTACACCATCCGTCCCAACACCATTAGTAAACTTTGTTACAATTAAAGAAAAGGCTGCAGCGGGTCTAACCTTTACAGCAAGTCATAATCCTTATATTTACAATGGAATTAAGTATGTTCGTGAAGGCGGTCTGCCTGCTACCGAAGATATTACATCTGAGTTGGAAAGATCTATCAATATGATTCAAGTGAATGAAATAAAACGAATGAATTATAACCGTGCCTTGGAGACTAATTTGGTCATTAGAAAAAATTACATGAATGATTTTATTACTTTTATTGAATCACAGATCAACATGGAATGGATAAAAAAGGCTAATATTCGTGTACTATATGATCCAATGTTTGGTACTGGGGTAAACTCTTTACTGACATTATTGGTAGATTCTAGGGCAACGGTGAAAATCATCCACGATAAAGCAGATCCTCTATTTGGAGGGCGTGTGCCGGCTCCAACTGAGTCATCGTTGTGGAGGTTAACTGGGATGATGAAGGAAGGACAATATGATATTGGGATTGCAACGGATGGCGATGGGGACAGGATTGCTATTATTGATGAGAAAGGCTGTTATGTAGATGCAAATGAGATATTAGCACTTTTGTATTATTATTTTTTAGAATACAAAGGGATGAAGGGTAATGTGGTGCGCAATCTCTCGACTACTCATCTATTAGATCATATTGCCAGGTATTATGGGTTTGAATGTATAGAGAAGCCGGTTGGTTTTAAACATATTGCTGAAGGAATGCTGCAGTCGGATGCTGTTTTAGGTGGGGAGAGCTCTGGGGGTATCACGATTAAAGGGCATCTTCTGGAAAAGGATGCGATCCTTTCAGCGGGTATTCTACTAGAAATGTTAGCCTATACCAAGAAACCGTTAAGTGCAATACGTCAAGAAATAAATGAGAAGTTTGGCAAGCTTTATTATAAGGAACACAATTATAGCTATGAAGCAGAGTATAAGCAGCATATTAAATCAATCATTTTTAATACTTCTCCTGAAAAAATCTATCAAGAAAAGCTATTGGAATATAAAACGTTTGACGGGATGAAATGGGAATGGGCAGACGGCACATGGTGTCTGGTCCGCTTTTCGGGTACAGAGCCTGTATTAAGAATTATGGTGGAATCCCCTTCAGATGATACGATAGAAGGGATCATTCAACAGGTGATGCAGATAATTGAATCTAGTATCTTGCATCATCATTAATATCTTAGCAGGGAGTAGTGAACGATGAAATTAAGAGTTCTTTTTCTTCTATCCGTTTGTATTGTCATTCTATCCACAGTCTATACGATCAATTTAATCAACCAAGACTTTGTATTGAACAAAGAGGATGAATATGAGGATACAATGACAATATGGATGACTACTCCCGGGCTTCTTTCTTCTATGAACCATTTTGAAGAAGAATCAAAAATTAAAGTGAATATCAAACAATTTAATAACCAAGCAACGTTATTGGAAGAATTAGCACTTGCTCATACGGAGGGCAATCTTCCCGATATTATTGAGGTCGGTTCAAGTTATGGATTAGATGAAGTGGTAAAGATAGGGAACCCATATTCGAGTGAGGAAATTGGTCAGGAATTATTTGCCCCTTTTCATGAAGCCATATTAGAAAATTTTTATTATACAGATGAACTCTATGGGTACCCATTAGGAATGGAGCTACCGATTATTATGATCAATCGATCCATTCTAAATAATCATTTTGCGGAAGATCAACTTATAACCCCTTTTTCCTCTGATGATTCCCTAGAAACATACAAACTCATTCAAGATAGAATCAATCACAACAATCAAACGAAGCCGTTTTGGTTATTCCACTTTGATGAGGATATACCGTACTATTGGGAAGCCTATCAGTACACTAGGGAGGGTTCCGACATTTCCTTTGAACGATATTGGACCAACTTAGTCAAGGAGTACCAGCTAATGCCGCCACTTGATGAGCATATGGCGGTTACAAGGTTTTCTAATATGGAGATAGGTGTCCTCATTACTACGTCTAGTAAATTACAAATGATTCAAGAACTTATTGGTAATACATTTGAATTTGACGTTTTACCATTACTAGATAGCGGGGAACTGTTGTTTATTTCTGGAAATGGTTTTGTCGCTTTGGATAATGGGGGAAACATAAGACAGTTTTACCAATTTGTGGGCCAAGAGGATGTTCAACTAGAAATTTTGAAAAATACAGGATGGATGCCAACAAGGAAAACCTCGATGAGCAATGAGACTTTTATTTACCAATTACCAATGGCTAAGTATTTGATCCATCTTGTTCAGGAAAACAACAGATTTCATGGGCAAGCAGCGTCTGAAGGCAGTAGGAACATTTGGAAAAACATACAAGAAAAAGCACAAGAAATTGAGAGAAACTCCGAATAAAGGAGAATAGCATGGATACAGCAGCGAAAAGAAAGTATTAGGCAATAGAAATAAAAAGTTTATTGCTAACAGGGTTAGCCTTCAGTAAAGATCCGTCTGATAAGGAAAGCTACCTTCATTAAAACGGCTAGATGTAGCGATGAAAATGGCTTTTAGCGATACGAATAACGTTTATTTTGATTAAGGGGTGATTGGGTGAAGCTAGTTGAGGAATTTATACAATCAAAAAGTGGCAATATGGATGTATGTGAGGATACGTATTTTTGTAATGAGCACTTCGCTGCAGTCATTGACGGGGCAACTAGTGTATCCGATCGTTTGTATAATGGAAAAACACAGGGTAGATTAGCTGCCGAATTGATCCGAAAAGCTATTGCAACATTAAATGGGCAAGAGTCAATCGATGAAATTATTGCAGTGATTAATGAAAAATATAAAGAATTGTATAAGGCCCTGGACGTGGAAGAAGAGATACTCGAATTTCCATACCTTTGTCCAAGTGCATCGATGATCATTTATAGTAAATATCATCACAAGGTATGGATGGTCGGAGATTGCCAACTGTATTGTGCAGGCAAGCTCTATCAAAACATAAAATATGTTGACGAAGTTTTTAGTGAGGTTAGGAGCATTATTTTACAGGGAGAGCTATTAAAAGGGAAAACGGTTGAAGAATTATTAGGAGGAGACGATATTGGTTTCCAATTAATTAGACCACTTATTCAAAAGCAATATAACTTTCAAAACGCAACACCGGATTGTCACTTAAGTTTTGCGGTTATAAATGGATTCCCTATACCTCCAGAGCTCATTAAAACGGTAGATTTACCTCATGATGTGGAATTTATATCATTAGCTTCAGATGGTTATCCAAAGATCATGGATAGCCTTGAAGAAACAGAAGAAGAACTGTCCCGTATTTTAAAGGCTGACCCACTTTGTATTTATGAAAATAGATCAACGAAGGGAATAGCTAACCACAATAGATCATTTGATGACAGAACCTATATTAAAATCCAAATTAAATAGTGAAATGCCTGCCACTCTCCGAAGATAGTTAAATTTTGCGAAGTTTTACATGTTTTAGGCTCGTATAAAATAAGGTTCCTTTCCCAAAGGCTGGGATTGAACATACAACATCATAGAAACGCTCACTTAGCACCTTGAATGATTAGGGGGTGAAAATGAGAAGTCGTTTTAGTAGATTTTGTAATCAAACAAAAAAGGAGAGGAAATGAATTGAAGAAAAATATGCTAGGGCTGTTTTTAAGTATGATCATGATCTTCTCTATCACAGGTCAGGCTTCCGCGCAAGGGTATGGAAAAGAAGTTGATGTAAAGGTCATGTCGTTTAATATTTATCATGGTGTAGGCCTTGACAATGTACTGAATTTGCAAAGAACCGCTCAAGTAATTAGAGATGCGGGGGCAGAAATTGTTGGAATTCAGGAAGTAGATCGTTTTTGGGACTCAAGAAGTGATTTTCAAGATCAGGCAAAGGAACTAGCTGAAATATTAGGCTACCATTATGTTTATGGGGCTAATTTAGATCGTTCGCCAGCTGAAGGGCAAGTGGAAAATAGGCAATATGGAACTGCGGTCCTAAGTAAATATCCAATTATAGATTCAGAAAATATACATCTAGATAGCTTCGGTAATGAGCAACGTGGATTGTTAAGAACAAAAATCAATGTTCGCGGAATACATGTGAACTTTTACAATACACATTTAGGGCTAAGTGTGGAGGAGAGAGTTTCACAGGTACGGGAAATTATAGGCATTTCATCTGCCTTTGAAGGACCGAATGTACTTGTTGGTGATTTGAATGCTGAACCACATAGCGAAGAGTTTCAACTATTATTAAACGAAGGGAATTTTGTTGATGTATTTGAAGGTCAAGACAATGCGAATACATTCCCTGTCGAAAATCCAATTAAGCGAATTGACTATATCTTAACATCTCCAACAGTAGAGGCTTCCAATCAGGAAGTCATATACACGGAGGCATCAGACCATTTACCAGTGGTTAGTCAATTAATATTTAAACGATAGTAGGGAAGCGGAACGGGAAACTGTTCCGCTTTCTATGCGATGATCCGGCGCACTTGTGAATTGGGCCGTTTAGTTATTAAAGATTGTAGTACGTTACTTTAATGGATAGTCGCTCCGATAGCAGTAATAAATTAAGACCGCGAAGGCTAATCCCTACTAACTGCTGTCCAGTTTGAGGGATACTGCATCTTCGCATTTTTGTTCAAAGGTATGACTCAATAATTTTCTTGAAATCTTGATTGATCATGGAATTAAATGCCTTATTCATTAACACTTTGTTTTCATTGTTTAATATAAGTACTGGATAATAACTCACGACCGGACTTCTTCTAACTTTTACTTCCTGATATTCAATACGGTTAATCTCTTCTTTAGGAATTGAAAGTTCCTGCCCTTTTAAAGTCAAAACAATCGCGTTTTCATAGATTGAAAATTTATCACTTCGTTTAAATAGAAGTAGGTATAATCCGACGAGTATAAACACGCCTCCAATGACCATTAACATCATTTTTGCATAGATAAAATTTGCGCCAACAAAGGATATAATTCCTAAAAGAATAAATGCAAAACCATTTTTGTTACTGTCGGTCTTACCAGCATACAAAAGTTCACCAAAATCATTCAAGTTTATTCCTCCTAATGATTTATATAGATATACCATTTTAAACCTATTTCCCGGATTATACCAGTACCGATAGTACCATTGCAGCATGGTCAGATGGATGAAATGAAAAAGCTGCTTCCACTGTTACGTTACTTTCCAAAGCCCTTTTCCTTTACGAATTTTTATTTTCAAAGCGATATTCGTTCCAGGTTCAGGGGATATTACAGCCGTTTTTTATATTCTCCAAGATTTTCATGAATTAATGGAGTATTTGGGTGGCTGCAAAAAAATGATTTTTGCTAAAGAGTTGTTACGGCTCCTTCACACAATGAATAACATAATACTGAAGGAATAGGACGGTGAGAGTTTTGGATAAAAATACAGCAGAATGGATTTATTTAGATATTAATCTAATCGCCGCTGTCCTGTTGATTACGGGCCAATTAACGATGAATGGTATATTTATTCAACCAACTGGGGGATTTTCCATCCCATTGCAGGGACCGATCACGGGTGGGAGGCGCTTAGTTGGAAAATCTGAGTCGAAAGTATCCACTTTTATAGTTGATTCCATTGACTTTATTCTCGCCATCTTGCTGATTTTTGGGCAAATCAGTGTTAGGGGTACATTAATCTCATCAGGGTATTTTTCTATCATTGTAAGTGGACCTATATTTGGTGCTTCTAAAACGGAAGTTTCAGAAGAGGCAAAGAAAGAGTTTTTTGAACATCTTGGGGTCTTTTTTAAGGGCAAACGGTCTTGACTTTGGTCGTTGATGAAAGGAGGAAAGGTCATGGCACTAACAGATATGCCAACGATAAAACCATCTAAAGAAGCACTTTTTCTCGCGGCTGGTCTTTTAGCGTTTTTCTTATTTTTCTTTACTGATTACAAAGAATCTGATACAGAACTTTCAAAGCATAAATAAAATTTTGGCCGGATTTTATTAGAGCTCCTTTTGGGGCTTTTTCAAAAGATAAGAAAGTATAAATTTTGGCTAATGCTTGATCCAGCTCCAGGCGCCATCGGCTCGAGGTCAAATAACCTGAACCAATGAAAGGCAAAAAAGCGCCTTTCTTTGGTTCAGAACATTTGCTTGTCGCCAATAGGCGGGCGCCTTACGCTTTTCTTATTTTAGGAATCAGTAGCTATTCGGAAAAACTGAATGGTTCAATTTGAAGGCAAGAGAAAGGTTGAACCAGAAGTATCATTTAAAGTGTTAATGGCGGCATATTCTGCGTCTTTAACTAATAACGCCAGGCGTAAAACAAATCTTAATGGTTTCTACGCCTGGCATTTTATTATCTTAGAATTAGTGTTTTTTATTAAAAGCTAATGTTTTATTTAAAAGCAAGGGAGTGTAAAAAGCGACTGTATCACTTAATGGCAGTACCTCGTCTGCAATGTTTATATTTAGTACTTCTTTGATATATTTTCTTCTCGTTTGCATTCTGTTCCAAACCTCTGGATAAGAGTTTTTTAACTCTGATCGTAAAGCATCATCCGCAATTGCAATCGGTTCTTCACATGATGCACCAGCATACCCGGAGACACTAGGGATAATATCCACCTGAAATAATTGGCCACTCTTAACAACTGCAGATGAATCTTCCGTAAATGGTGAGGATAACCATTCCTCGTCACCAGTAAAATGACCTGGGTTCAACCACCAACCATAGTCTTTTTTAGGAAATGTATTTTCTATGCGAGTGTACATTTCTTTTCCAATCAGTCCTATTTTAATGGTTTCTAACCAAGTAGCATAAGCAGTAAAGTATGGTTTTGCTAAACGCTCAATATAGTTTGTTTGTTCATTAGGTAATTGCCCGGGTTCTTCAACAATATAGCCTACACGACTACTTAATCCGCCTTTATAACCGACAGTCAATGTGAAATGATCTTGAAACTGAATTTCTTTGTCTCGTGGATAGATTATGGCGTTAGTAAATCTATCACCTGTAGCTGTAATTGTCGTGACTGTGTTAGGCTGACCGTCCATAGCTAATAACGCAGCAATCTCTTTTTCGGATTTTCCAATTTCAATATTTTGTAACGCTTGATATAATCCAATCCCAGCTAATGATGCCCCATATTCATAATGGGCCACTTCATTTGCATTATTTACTGTTCGAATCCCATCTATGGGTGAAAGGAGAGCCGGAGAAAAATTCATGACTTTCCCTTGTTTAGCGACATACTTTTTCATTTCATCAACAAAATAATAAGGAATATCAAATAAATCACTATTTTCATAGACAGTGCCTGTAAATAATTTCCAACCAATTAAACCAATTCTTGAGTCCGGGGAGATATTGGCTTCTTTAAAATATTGTGCAAATCCCTTTTCGTTTACCATCGGCTGATTAGGTAAAGAAAAGTAGGGAATATGGATGGCTTCTGCTTTAATCCGAGATTTGTGAACTAATTTTAGGTTTTCATTTCCTAGCAATAAATAACATTCTCCATTGTCATGAAGAACAAGGCAAGCTTCTTCGAAACGAGGAATAAACCCAGTAAAATATTCAAAATTGGCACCATGTTCGCGATCCGCATAAATAATCGCTGTATCAATTTGGTGTTTTTTCATTTTTTTTAAGAAATTTTCGCGGCGTTTAGCAAAAGTCTCATCTGTTAAAATGACAGATTGAATATTTGTGTGAATTTTAGGGGGAGTTACTTGTGTTAATTGAATATCCATTTTCATTCTCCTTTTATTAAAAACAAGAAAGTATAAAATTTGGCTAGTGTTCGGATCTAGCTTCAGCGCCCAGCGACTAGCAAACTTTCGGTGCCTTCCTACGATAAGTCAACATCGATTCACCCTTCGGGTTCATCGTGTTTCCTTTATCTCGTCAGGCTCCTAAAAAGTTTGTACGTCGCTAAACGGGCGCTTGCGCTTTTCTTAATCGACTGAGATGATTTTAGTCACTTGACTCATTTCCTTGTAAATTTCATGATTCTTTGGCAAATCCGTTATAATATAATCGAAATCTATCACATCACTCATCTTGTAAAGATGAGAAATGCCAAACTTCGTCTTATCGGCAACCAAAATAACTTGTTTGGCTTGTTTGATAATGGCCTTCTTGGTATAGGCATCAATCTCGTCTGGTAGAGTGGCGCCTTTCTCAAGGGTAACCCCTTCTGTTCCGACAAAAACAAGATCAAACTGGAAATCTTTTATATAATCAATCGTTTGTACGCCTAAAAACCCTTGAGATAATTCTCTATACTCTCCAGGTACACTGAATAAAGAGATATCTCCGTACTTTGATAAAGTTGTAAGAACCATTAATGAGTTTGAATAAAAGGTACAATTCTCGGCTCTAAATATTTCATGTGCAACAGCTAAAGTGGTTGTCCCCGTTTCAATAAATATAGATGAGTAAGGCTTCACAAGCTGCTTACAATATTCACCTATAAGCTTCTTCCCATGTGCATTGACTTCTCTTTTGATTGTCATCGGATACTCGGATAAATCACTTTTTTTATACACAGCACCTCCATAAACGAGTTCAACATCTCCGCTCTCTGATAATGCCTTCAAATCCCGATTAATTGTCATCAATGATACATTTAATTCTTCTGCTAAATTCTTAGAATTGACCTCTCCATTTACTTTAATTTTATCTAAAATAAACACTTGCCTTTTTGTTTGGTTCAAAATTTCCATCTCCATGACTATATACGCTTAATGATAGAAAATGTCGTGATGATCAAGATTGCTTTATCTGAAATTAATTGAAATCATTTCTTGGTTACCTTTTTTAAAAATATTCACTTTAACATTAACATAAATTAACAAATATATCAATTTAATAAGTCATAATTAATAAATGTCAACATTTTATGTTATATGTTGTTAAGTAGCCTGTCGAGGTATAGGTTTCTATACAAACCGGATTAAACTATTAAAAGGCAAAGCGGAGGCAAAAGTGGGAACGGCCCACCTCGTCACCGTCCCCGTATCTGGAATGGAATCAAAAAAGGAGGACGGCCACCTCGTCGCCGTCCCCGTATCTGGAGTGGAATCAAAAAAGGGGAACGGCCAGCCTCCCAGCCGTCCCCGTATCTGGAGTGAAATCAAAAAAGGAGGACGGCCCACCTCGTCGCCGTCCCCGTATCTGGTATGAAATCAAAAAAGGGGGATGGCCCACCTCGTCGCCGTCCCCGTATCTGGAGTGAAATCAAAAAAGAGGGACGGCCAACCTTGTCGCCGTCCCCGTATCTGGAGTGAAATCAAAAAAGGAGGACGGCCCACCTCGTCGCCGTCCCCGTATCTGGAGTGGAATCAAAAAAGGAGGACGGCCATCCTCGTCACCGTCCCCGTTTCTGGTGTGAAATCAAAAAAGGAGGACGGCCCACCTCGTCGCCGTCCCCGTATCTGGAGTGGAATCAAAAAAGGGGAACGGCCCACCTCGTCGCCGTCCCCGTTTCTGGTATGAAATCAAAAAAGGAGGACGGCCCACCTCGTCGCCGTCCCCGTTTTTGGAGTGGAATCAAAAAATGGGAACGGCCCACCTCGTCGCCGTCCCCGTATCTGGAGTGGAATCAAAAAATGGGGACGGTCAACCTCGTCGCCATCCCCGTATCTGGAGTGAAATCAAAAAATGGGAACGGCCCACCTCGTCGCCGTCCCCGTATCTGGAGTGGAATCAAAAAAGGGGGACGGCCAACCTTGTCCCCGTTTCCGACGTGAAAGTAAAAAAGGGTCCCGACACATGCCTCCATTGTATCTATTCAAATGTTCATAACCTTCTCGCCGGGATTCATTGTTGTAGATCGCCGCTAGGTATAGAAACAATTCGAAATTTTGTCTGCACTTGGCACTTTTTGCTTTGAGAAGGTTCCGGATTAATACCGAAATGGTTCATAACGGCTGTTTATATTTTTGTGTCAATAATCGATTACATTTAAGCGTGCTCCTGTTTTTAAATTGCTCTTCCAAACCCATTTTACATAGGGTGGGTTTTTTACACTTGCGGAATACGGAGTGGCGCATATCCTACCATAGGTTATTGATAACATTTCATTTGGAGGGGTTTATTAGTGAAAAAAATGGATACGACTCCATCTAGGCTTTGTCGAGAGTTTGCGAGAATACTTGGGTCCACCCCCAGTGTGGTCAATGGTGTATGTACTGCAACTCGTTCCAGAACGAATCTTCATCCTGTTGTATTGGGCAGAACTGCAGAATCATTCATGTTTGTTCCCCAGGCTTTTTCATTTGAAAATATAAATAAAAGTGGGAAAGCCTTGTGTCTTGGAGAGACGGTTCTTCTCCAGGAAGAAGTTAACCCTTTTATGAGCAAGCTTCGTCAGCACGGCATTATTGTAACAGCTACACACAATCACTGGCTTTTCGATAAACCGCGTCTTTTGTATATGCACTTTGAATCCGTCGAAGAGCCGCTTACTTTTGCCCGAAAAGTCAGGGATGCCATGCGAGTGTTGACTACGCAACAAATCCAGGTTGAATCCAGTTCACACGGCGAAGTTGAATTCAGTTCATATGAAACGGAAGGCAATGATGGTCAAGATATTGAGGTTCAGATGGATAGACAGTCCGATAGCAGTCTTTGTGATCAGTTCAGCCGAATTCTTAAAGGAGAAATGCATACGTTTGAAGATGACATATGCCTAGTGATGAGATCACGACACAACATTCAACCGGTCGTTCTAGGCAGACAAGGCCGCTCCTTCCTTCTGATTCCGCAGATGTTTACCTTTGAATCTATGTCCCCGGACGGACGTGCGCTTTGCGCCGGTGAAACTGTTATTCTACAGGAGGAGATCAATCCTTTTATCAGCAGGCTCCGGAAACAAGGAATATTAGTAACCGCGTTTCATAACCACTGGTTATTTGAACATCCACGGCTCATGTATATACACTGGTTATCGATTGATCGGCCGCTGGACTTTGCAAGAAAAACTCGCAATGCATTAAGTGTACTAACGGATCGGCCGGTAAGGTTCAGAAGTAGAACATCTATGAAGAGGAGATAAATAGGCTCCCCAAAAGAAAAACTGAAGGAATTCGTTTTTCGTTGCTTTTTATTAAAAGAGCAGTAGACCCAGTAAAGATTTTTCTGATCTTATTTCAAAACTGACACCTTATGAAACTTTCATTTCCCCTTATTATACTTCATCCCCGAAGTGTAATACTTCCCACAATTGTCTCAAAACATAGAAAGTCTCTTGGATTGAATCGTCTCGGCAGACCGAATCCAAGGGATTTTCAATAAGAAATAAAACGATTATATAAAATATAAGCCAGCGTTGAAAACAAGTCTCTTTCATTCGACACTAGCGGAAGGCGTAGTGATTAAATAAGTAGACTCTTATTTTTCTGAAAAAAATATTTAATATCTCTTAACATCTCTTGTACATATGATTAAAACGTATTATAATAAGTATGTGAGAAACATCACAAAGTAAAGAGGGATTTGTTATACAGCTTTGAATACAATCATTGGTCCTATTTCTTCCGTTTGGTGATTCTTAAATTTAAGTTTTTCCTCAGAGATTGGGGGAATATGCAAGTAAGGGCAGCTCCTTCAATGAGTCATGGTTATTAATTTTAGCTGAAAAAGGTATAAAGATGCCTTGGGTTTTACGAGGGACAAGCTATTAAGACGGAAGGAAAAATATGTTTTCTCTGAATCTTGCTATGTACATATTATTGGAAAGGAGCAATAAAATGATGAATTTACTAGGTATAGTCGGAACAAACTCAGATCATTCTACGAATCGTCTTTTGCTACAATTTATTCAAAAACATTTTGCCGATCAAGCGAACATTGAAATTTGTGAAATAAAAGATTTGCCCGCCTTCAATAAGCCAAAAGGTAGGGAAGCACCTGATGAAGTCCAGCAGCTTGCGGAGAAAATTATGGAAGCGGATGGAGTGATTATCAGTACTCCGGAATATAACCATTCCGTACCAGCGATATTAAAAAGTACTTTAGAATGGTTGTCCTATACGACTCAGCCACTTATTGATAAACCAGTCATGATCACTGGGGCTTCGTATGGAAAATTAGGTTCATCTCGTGCCCAAGCTCATTTGCGGCAAATCCTGGATGCACCTGAGTTGAAAGCACGTATTATGCCGAGTTCTGAGTTTTTAGTAGGGTATTCATTACAAGCCTTTGATGAAGATGGTAATCTAAAGGACGAAAATAAAATCGAAGAACTTGAAGGAATCTTTCATGACTTTATACATTTTGTTGAGATCACAAACCAATTACTCGGAAAAAATCATACCCAGAAAAGAGTTCAGAAGTTTTCATGGGAGGACAATTAATTAGGAGGGTCTATATATGAAACTCGTTGGAATCGTTGGTTCAAATGCTGACTTTTCATATAATCATCAACTATTAAATTTCATCGCTAATCATTTTAAAAAATTGGTTGATATTGAAGTTTTGGATATTAAAGATGTCCCCATGTTTAACCAATCGAATGATCAAACAGACAGTGCACCGATTCAATATTTAAATGAAAAAATTCTTGAAGCGGATGGCGTTATTATTGCCACGCCGGAATATAATCACTCGATCCCTTCCGCATTACAAAGTGTCATAGAATGGTTATCCTTTAAAATCCATCCTCTTGATGGAAAACCTGTGATGATTGTTGGGGCTTCTTATGATGTTCAAGGATCTTCACGGTCCCAATTGCATTTGCGGCAAATATTAGATGCACCCGGTGTGAATGCTGTCGTCATGCCAGGAAATGAATTTCTGTTAGGAGAAGTGCATAAAGCCTTTGATGAAGATGGAAATTTAAAAGATGCGCAAACAACTCAATTCTTGGAGACTTGTATTAAGAAATTTATTCGCTTCATCAATGTTGTAAATATCCTAGACGCGCCTGAAGGGATGAAAGATCTATCAAGTACAGAGGATTTATATGCTACTGGGTCGATTGATACAACGATTCAAGGTGTCGACATGATGGCCGATGACTGGGTGGAACAAGCTGCTGAAGCAACTGGGGCAGTGGAGGGCAATACGTATGTGAAACTGGATCGTGGTATTTTAACCGTGAATCAATTGAATCACTTTTTAAATTCCATGCCTGCAGAATTAACGTATGCGGATAGCAATAACCAATTTTTGTACTATAACCATAAGTTTGACGCGGAAGACATGTTAGCCTCTCGGCGACCAGAACAAGTAGGTTATCCGTTAGCAGAATGTCACCCTAAACAAGCTTTTAGTAGTGTTGCTTGGGTCATTCAACAATTGCGTAAAGGGAAAGAGGACGTCGTCAAAACCCATGTGCCAACACACGGACCAGATAAGTTTGTCGTTCATAGCTATCAGGCCATTCGTGACGAAGAAGGTAATTATCTTGGAATTAATGAATATGTACAAGATATTAAACCGATTATTGACTGGTACTTAGAACAAACAGGACAACAGTTAACAGGTGGTAACGTAGATGCCGTATCAGGTGCCACTTCTAAAGTAGATACCGTTTCGGGAGCAACTGTTAAAGAATAACAAGCGTGAACTAAAGAGGTTGGGGTAGAATTGGCGTTCAACTTTAAAGGACATACATTGATTTAGTGAAGGAAATATAATGGACTCCAACGAGGAATATGGCCGGACGGGGCGGCCCCATTCCTCCCTTTCTTCGCCCGATTCGATGGGAGTTTGGCCCGATTAATTCAAAGTTCCGCCCGTTTTAACATGGGAGCCGCCCGATTCAACGTAGGTTTGGCCCGATTTACCCGGGAAATACTTCGCTTTCCAGGACGGGCAATATCCATCCAGCCTCATTTTAGTTCGGACTTTACTTTTTTTGCCCCAAACTCCTTTTTCAGATTTGCCACAAAGCAACCTGCAGTGCGAAAGGGGGATCACCATGCAAAGTCGTGAAATACATATGATGGGGACGATTATCCAATTATCGATTCAGCATAAGTATGCATCTTTTGTTTTGGATGAACTAATTATTCAATTGAGAGAATATGAACAACGTTTTAGTGCCCATGATCCCACTTCGGAATTAATGGAAGTGAACAAAAATGCGGGAATTAAGCCGGTGAAAGTAAAACCAAGTTTGTACGAATTAATAAAAATCGGAAAGAAACATAGCATGGCTGCGGGGAGTTCTTTAAATATTGCCATTGGTCCTCTTGTGCAAGCTTGGCGGATCGGATTTGCAGATGCTCATATTCCCTCAGAAGGGGATATTCAAGTCTTGCTCAGCAAAACGAGCGCTAGAGATATTATTCTGGATGACCAGGAGCAAACCGTTTTTCTAAAGCGTACCGGAATGTTTATTGATTTAGGCGCTTTAGCAAAAGGATTTATTGCTGATCTGCTTATACACGATATGGAATCTATGGATGTTCAGGCAGGTTTAATTAATTTAGGTGGAAATGTAATGACTTATGGAATTTCACCAAAATATGAGGATGGTTACTGGCGAATCGGAATTCAACACCCTTTCCTTCCACGTGGAAATTATATTGCGGTTTTAAAAGCATTAGACCAATCCGTTGTTACTTCAGGAATTTATGAAAGAAAATTCACGACTAATAATAAAACCTACCATCATATCCTAGACCCCCATACGGGATATCCGATTCAATCGGACATTGCCGGATTAACCATTGTATCAAAAAAATCAGTCGATGGAGAAATATGGACGGGTCGTTTATTCGGACAATCACCCGACCAAATCATTGATACATTAAATCAAATCGAAGATGTAGCAGGAATTGTGGTAACGAATAACGGCGAGCTTTATTGTTCGGAATCGCTTAAACCATATCTAATTGAATCCATGTAAGCCGGAAATTTCGGTACGCATCATGAATAGCCGTCTATTCTAAAGAATGGACGGCTATGACTCTAGCTGGGGTTTTGTAATGTTTTAAGCCTCTTGGATTATTTATATAAAAAAACTTTAAGGTTATCTTGACTATCAAGGGTGGCGAACAGGACATTTTTTACCTCAGTCTGATATAAATTTTTTAAACTAGAGATCACCCATTCTTCGCTCTTTTGAATTAGTTTTAATTCCTTTGAATTAATTTTACCTTCTTTAATAATGGTCTTTGGAAAATCGAAAGGCTGTGTTTCCAACTGAATCGATGAAGGAGTTAAGGATTCATATTTTGGATCCAAGAAAATTGAAAACTTCCCATCTGCTTCCCACATGGCTAAGGCTACTTTTTTTACATCTTCTATTTTTTTCTTCCGTAATTCTTCTAGTAACAAATCTATAGATATTCTTGCTTTTTTTAATCCTTTAGAAATGATTTCTCCATTCTGAACGACGGTAATTGGTGCGGGAGTCATCAGTCTTCTAAACCATGGCCACTTCAGGATTATGAAAATGCCTCCAAGATACAAGATCACCAACACAATGGTTGTAATGATTGACCCTTTTAGCCCAAGCTTTGCGTCTGATAGTGGATGGGCAATAATGTTTCCAATGACTAAAGCAATTGCGAAATCAAGCGGTCTTAATTGGGAAATGGCACGCTGACCCAATACTCTACTGACAATTAATAAAAAGAAAAAAGTAACAACAGCTCGAAGAACCCACTCAAGGCTGGTAAGTGTTTCTTAGCTTTGGAAAAAATCCATATAAGACACATCCCTCAAAAATACTATTACATAGTTTAACACGGATGTTATTTAAATAAACTCCATTTTAGGATTATAACAAGCACTTAGCCTCCCGTTGATTCATTGAGGGTGTTACATTTATTCATACATTTCCATACATGTAGTTAAGGAGAGGTTGCAAAGCACCTCACCATTTTTAGTTTATCTTATCCAACGTTACGGTGAACCATACCATAAGTAAATGAGTAATACTTAAAGCGGGCTTTTTAAAGAGTCCTCTATGTTTCGTTGCACACGTTCCTTTTCTAATTTTAATACTTTTTGCTTAACGGATTCCTCCGCTTCCTCTTGATCATTTAAGGCAAGTGAAGCAACATCCGATTCTCTAGCATATAAATCGAATAAGTTAGACTTCTCGCCCAATACTTCCAGCATGGTTACATCGATGCTTTCCTCCGTTAATAACCGATAAACAATGACGTTTCTGGATTGTCCCATTCGATATGCCCGGCTAATGGCTTGTTCTTCTATAGAGGGCTTCCACTGAGGTTCACATAAAATCACTATATTTGCTGCTTGTATGTTTAATCCGACTCCTCCAGCGGTAATTTGACTGATTAAGACGGATCCTGGCCGTGCTTTTGTAAATTCATCGATGATCTCTTGTCTTCTTGCATTTGGGACATCTCCTGTAATGGCTTCAAATGTTCTTCCTTTTAAATATTGTTGGATCGTATGGATGACATCTTTGAAAAAGGAAAATACCAATACCTTGTGCCCGTTTTCAGCTGCTGCTTCGCATATGTCTAACAGCTTTTCTAATTTTGGTGAATGTTCTGGTGAACCACCTTGCCACGCTGCACGTCGCATGGCCATTAATTTTCCTTCCATGACAGCTTGATGGTAGTATCTTTCTTCCTTTTCACCAAAATCCATCCACTGTGGGATGATTTCCAATTCAGGTAACTCACTTAGCACATCTTTTCGATTTCTTCTTAAATAAACAGGTGCCACAACCTGCTTAAATTCATTTGGTTGCAACAAATGTAATTCTTGCGATAACTTTTCCGCAATGTCTGGTTGTAAAATGGATATTAGCTGCTTCATTTCTTCTAATCTATTTTCAAGCGGTGTTCCACTCATGAATAATACATACTCCGCAATACCTGCTAGTTTATATATACTTTGTGAACGCTTGGCCTCTGGATTTTTGACATAGTGTGCTTCGTCCACAATCAGTGTATCTAAATGGTGTTCATCCTCAAAGTCCATTCGTAATGTCTGTTCATAAGTTGTGATAAGCACTCCCGTACTTGCTTGCCATTTTGCAAATTCAGCATCACGATTATTGCCGTGGAAGATAAATGTCTTTAATTTGGAACGCTGATCAATTTCTCTCTTCCAGTTTGCCACCACACTTAAAGGACAAACAACCATAGCATATTTTTGATTATCTTGAGATAAATGATTGACCATAGCTAGCGCTTGAATGGTTTTACCTAAGCCCATTTCATCTCCAAGTAAAGTCCGTTTAAAATATAACGCATACTTCGCTCCAAACTCTTGATAATGTCTTAGCGTAACATCTAAATCTCTCGTATCTAAACGATAATGATTGACCGCCTCGACGATTTCTGTCGGTAAATTTTCGTGCAACTCAACTTGTACAAAGCCCGTAATTTTTTCGATTTCAGTGTAATAAGACGCATTTTCCTCAACAAAGTGTTGGATTAGCTCATCTCTATTCACAGTAAAATGAAGGATATAATCCAGCTGTTCTTTTATGTTATGTAAGTTCTCTTTATACTTCTCTTGGTTTAGATTCTTAAATGCGGACTTCATTTTTTCTTTTTCAGATTTAGATTGAAATAGGGATCCGATAAAGCCTTTCTGCTTTTTTACCGTTTCAATATCGGGGCCAATCGCCTTATTTAATTGTTCAAAATCTACTTTCAGCGCTTCAATAACCTTTAAAAGCTCCCACTTCTTATAAATCGATTCTAGAAACTCTATATCATCTTTCGATAGATTATCTGGATTGATCCTTGGAGTTGCTTGTTGATAAACGGATTCTTTAATTTTGGAGACGGCATCATAAATCGGATAAGCACTTTTCTCCCCAATGCCATCTATGCGCATCAGGTCGGCTGGTTCCTGATCCACAATATCGTAAATCGTTCGAAAGCCGTTATTGACTAATAGATTTATGGGCATTCCTTTTTCTAAGGTAGAAATAACATCCATTGGCATTGCCTTTAGTTTTTCTTTACCCTCAATTATCTTCATCTTTTCCCATAAATCATGAATCTTTTGATTAAAAGACTCCTCTGAAAATCGATTTATACTCTCCTGAATGCGATTTAACTCAGACTCTAAGCGCTTCGCATCCCTCTTGTTCCTAATCATCGTTAATCTCCCTGAAAATATAGTATTTTTCGTATCATTATAGCATTTTTTAATCAGCCCTTGTTATTTCTATTCTGTATATGTTAGACTGGCACAACACGATAAAAAAGGGAGGTTCCTATGAAAAAAACATGGCTTTTAATGTTATCTTTTGTATTCATTGCTGGTATCCTTGCAGCGTGTGGTGATAAAGATAATGGACAAGGACAAGAAGGTTCCGAAGACAATGGCAACGAGCAGGCGACTACAGAAATGCCAGAACCTGATTTAAAGGGTATTCCAGATGTTGTAGCTAAAGTCAATGATGAAGAAGTATCGAAAGAAGATTTCGAAAGTATGTATCAACAACAATTTCAACAACTAGTCATGCAAGCTCAAATGTCTGGACAAGGCGTTGATGACCTCGATCAAGATCAATTAAAAGAGCAGGTTGCCGAAGGTATGGTTGGACAAACACTGCTCATTCAAGAAGCAAATAAAACAATAAAGAATGTCTCTGACGATGACATCAATAAAATAATAGATGAATTAATCGAAACATCTGAAGTGGAGTCTAAAGACGAGCTCCTTAAGGCACTTAAAGAACAAGGCGTGGATGAAGATGAATTCATGTCACAGGTCGAAACACAAGTTAGGCTTGACCAACTAATCGCGAAAGTGTCCGGAGATGTTGAACCATCGGAAGATGAAATTAAAGAGGCTTATGAAGGTGCGAAAGCCCAACAAGAAGAAGCAAACAGTGATCAAAAAATGCCCAAATTTGACGAAGTGAAATCACAGATAGCAGATCAACTAAAAGCATCGAAACAACAAGAGGCAACGCAGAAATATGTGGCGGAACTTCGCAAAGATGCAGACGTCACCATTAACCTATAAGTTGCCAAGCAAAAGACACTTGATTTCTCCCCGCAACGGAGTGATCAAGTGTTTTTTATTGTCTTTATTTTTTGTCGATAAAAGCAGAAAATTGGCATATAGTGAAAAACTCGAAATAATTTATCTATTCTGTTGATTATTTTCTTTAAAGGTGGTACTGTATTCAACAACGAAACCCATTTCGATAAAAATGAGGTGGTGCTAATTTGCCTACAATTTATGATGTTGCCTTAAAATCAGGATATTCTGCAACGACTGTTTCTAAGGCATTTAATGATTATTCTGATATTAGCCCTAAAACAAAAAAGGAAATCTTAAAAGTAGCAAAGGAAATGGGCTATCTCCCCAATTCACATGCAAGGACTATTTTAACAAAGAAATCATGGATGGTTGGCGTCCTCTATGTGGAATCCTTTGGAATAGGGATCAAGCACCCATTTTTTAATGCAGTGATTGAAGGTTTCAAAGAAAACATTGAATCGAAAGGCTATGACTTAATGTTCATTTCAAAAGATATCGGAAAAGGGAAATTTAGTTACTTGGAGCATTGTCAATTTAGGAGTATTGACGGCGTTATCATTGTTCATTCTGATTATCATAATGAAGATGTACAAGAACTACTTAGAAGTGATATCCCTTGTGTATTAATTGATATGGAATCAGAACACGGTAGCACGGTCTGCTCAGATAATTATCGCGGTGGTTTTGAGGCAGTAGACTATTTATATTCCTTAGGTCATAGAAGCATCGCCCATATTTCAGGAGGAGATGATACTTTTTCCGGACCAAAACGGAGAGAGGGGTTTAAACAAGCATTAAAGCAGTATGGGTTACCGAGCAAAGCGGAATGGATCGTTGATGGTGGTTATTTTACTTATGATAGTGGGTATCAAGCGATGCAAACACTTCTGAATTTAGGAGAGAGGCCAACGGCTGTTTTTGTTGCCGGTGATTATATGGCTTTTGGCGCCATACAAGCCATTAAAGATCGTGGTCTTCGAGTTCCTCAAGACATCTCTGTTATCGGTTTTGATGATATTGAATTAGCCCGATATACTACCCCAAAGTTAACGACGATTAGACAGAATACGAACCGAATAGGTGGCAAAGCAGCTGATATTTTAATCGAGGCTATTGATTGTAAAGAGACGATTTCCATGAATATGATTCCTACTGAATTAATTGTAAGAGAATCGTGTCAAAGAATCACATAATATTTTTTGCTCTTTAACGAAATGGGTTTCGATTTTAGAGAAGGAGGTTTTGAAATGAACATAAACTCAGGCGAGACTTCGGATACGAGCTTTTCTCAAGGTGAATGGAGATTGATCTGGTCCGATGAATTCACTGGCAGCGAGATCGATCGCTCAAAATGGACCCTAGTCGGAGGCGGAGATGGGTTTGGGAATAATGAGTTGCAATTTTATACGGCTCGTAAAGAAAACGCTTACCTAGAAAACGAGAAATTAATGATTCGGGCATTGAAAGAAACCTATGAAGACAAGGTATATACGTCAGCAAAATTGATGACAAGGGGAAAGGCCGAATGGACATATGGCAGATTTGAAATTAGAGCTAAATCTCCAAAAGGTCAGGGTATTTGGCCAGCTATTTGGATGATGCCTGCTGATATGGTGACATATGGGGAATGGCCTAGCTGTGGTGAAATCGATATTATGGAGTTGATCGGCAGTTCTCCTAATACAGTTCATGGAACGTTGCACTATGGTCACCCTCACACGTACACAGGGCAAAGCTATACCCTTAGTAACGGGGACTTTTCTGAAGACTACCATATCTTTGCATTGGAATGGACACCTACTGAGATGCGCTGGTTCGTTGATGACCAACTGTATTCGAAACAAAGTACGTGGTTTTCTTCTCCTGAAAAAGGAAAAGAGCAAGAGCCATTCCCGGCACCGTTTAACCGACCTTTTTATTTACAATTAAACCTTGCCGTTGGCGGGAACTGGCCGGGAAATCCTGATCCGACGACTGTATTTCCGCAAACCTTTGAAATCGATTATGTCCGCGTGTATGAGTTTATTTCCGACTTTTAGTGTTTTTTTAAAAAAATGAATAAAGTGGGGGATTCAGATGAAAGTTTTTAAATGGCCAACGATTACTTTACTCATATTCATGAGCCTATTACTAGCAGCCTGCACATCAAAAACAAATGGTCCGGAAGAAAGTGGAGAAAATGAGAACGTTGAACCAGAACCCATTACGTTAAAATTCCTGCATGCTCATGGCATTGATGATGAGGGATTTGAGAAGCAATATAAAAATCCAATTGAAGATGAGTTCCCTTATATAACAATTGAACGTATTGACACTGGTGATTTAGATGAATTAATCGCAAAAGACGAAATGCCAGACATTTATTTTGTCGAAAATCCCGTCAATATAAAAAATTATATAGAAAATGAATTAGTGCTGGACTTGTCGGATCTAATTGAAAAGCACGATTTTGATTTAAATCGGATACAACCTAATATTTTGTCTGAACACCGTACTTTTTCGGATGGAAATTTATATACCATTCCATTATCATTAGGGCTGACCGCCTTGCATTATAACAAAGATATATTTGATCTATTTGGGGTTGAGTATCCAACAGATCATATGACTTGGGATGAGGTTGTTTCATTAGCTGAAAAAGTCACTGGAGAAAGAGAGGGTGTACAGTATCACGGGTTACAACCTGCCTTTCCAAGTATTTTATATGATCAACGTGGGATTACCTTTGTCGATCCAGATACGGATGAGTCAAGAATTATGAACGATGAATTTCGGGAAGAGTTTGTAAAAGTTTTACAAACAATGGAACGATTAGCAAGTATTCCTGGGAATATCCCGAAAGAGGAGTCAGACGCATTTCTATTTGAATGGGGAGATCAATTTATAAGTGGGCGGAATGTCGCCATGCTTCCACTTTGGCAATTAATCGAGTGGTATACTAGTGATGAAACGTTTAATTTCGATATAGTCACCTATCCTGAATGGGAGGATCTTCCGGGGATTACGCGCCCATCTAAAGCGTTTAGTCTAGGCGTTACCGCGACAAGTGAATATCCGGATGACGCGTTTAAAGTGATTGCCTATTTACTCTCAGATGAAAAACAGATTGAGTGGGCAAAAGCGGGGCAAGCATCCGCACTAAATGATTCTGAGATTAATAAGCATTTGTTCGAAGATTTAATCGAGGAACGTCCTCATGCTGGTGATCTTAATATAGAAGCATTAACGAAGCAAACACCATCCGCTGGAAGTGACCATTATTCAGAATATGAGCATTTGGCTGGGGGTATATATGACAATATGGTACGAGAGATAGTGGAAGAAGGTAAAGATATTAACACTGTTTTGCGTGAAGGAGACGAAGCGTTAACCATTCTATTAGAGGATGAAAAGGCGAAGAAATAAAAGGGCTATTACTGAGGCCAACCCAATGATTGTTAACACTTCTAGTGCCAGGTCCAAAGACAATTCCGAATTGCTTTCGGCCTGGCGCTAATAGAATTTTAGACTTTCTGCAATACCCCAATGACCTTACCATTAATGAACACATCCTCCGCATTCATTTGAATAGGTTCATAATTTGTATTCGCAGGTAGTAATAAAATGGTACTGCCCATTGGCATGTATTTCTTCATTGTCGCTTCTTGGTCAATGACGGCAATAACGATATCGCCACTGTTTGCCGTTTGTTGGCGATGGACGAACACGAGATCTCCTGGTTGTATGCCTTCATCGATCATACTATCGCCTGTTACTTGTAACACAAAAGTATCTTGCGCTTGAATGACCCACTCTTCTGGAACAAAAAGTGTATCTTGATAATCCTCTATCGCCGCTGAAGGAATACCAGCCGCTACATTCCCTACGATAGGCACTTGAATCGGCTGATCCAGATCTTGCACCAAGTCAGTCACTCGATCTTTAATTTCAATCAATTCGGGATCGTCTTTGTCTTGTAGATAATCGTATTCTTTATTATTTCGTAAGTTCTTATAAATGCTTTTATACTTTGTTTCTGGCAAGAAGTGTGGCTGGCACATTGGTATATCGTTGACTTCTTTGTCATTATGGTCGATGATGGCGATATTTATCCCATCAGTTGCAATACCATATTGAACATGATTGGAAGTATTTATATAGCTAGTCAGTTGGCTTTTTGCAGTGATCCCATTACCAAGACTTTTTGTCTCGACAAAAATAAAGGGTACTCTTTCCCCGTTCACATATCTCATCACTGCAATATCAACATAGCCACGCTTAGAAAATTGCTGTACCTCATATTCAACCTCGAGTAGGTTTTCCGGGTATTTATAGGTATGGATTAGTTGTTGAATCATCCATTGCCGAATCAATTCTTCCTTGCTGTTCACATTTGCAATCCTATCTTTAAATTTGTATTCAGACATCGCCACGATCTGAAAAGTTCTTAAGGCTGAGTTGCGTTTAAATCGTAATAAATCTGGATCAATTTCCTTTAAAAACTTGGAAGGCCTTTTCACCGAACTCATATATAACAATTCATTGGCGCGAGTCATCCCTACATATAATAATTTTCGGTCCTCGGTAGCTACTGTTTCTTCATCTTCGATATCTGCCTGGGCCGTATTAGGTAAGACACCCTCATCTAAGTGAGCCAAGAAAATGACTTTGAATTCCAATCCTTTGATCGAGTGCATTGTGACCAAATTCACTGCTTCTCTTGTAAAGTCAGGTTTCCGATCATGCAAAACTTCAGTTGGAATTCCTTCCTTCTCAAGACCCATGGCAATATCTTCAATGAGTCGTTTTTCTTTTGCGACAATACAGATGTCTTCTAAACGATACTCCTGTTTTAAGTGATTAATTTCCTCTTTGAAAAATTGTAGTTGCTTCTCATGGCTTAAAAAGAAACGATAGATAGGTGCATGTCCATGTCGATCGATTAAAGCCGGTTTCACATAATCAACGTTACCCATGATTTGCTCATCATGTTCGATGAGACCATAAGCTGCTTTGGAAATTTCAGTTGTCGTTCGGTAGTTTTTTGTTAATACACGTGCCCTTCCACTCATATCATAGCCAATTGTCGTATAGGCCCTTCCTTTTCCTAACCATGAATGTGAATAGATGCTCTGAGTATTATCAGCTACAAACGTAATTGAACTGTACGGCTTGTTGGCATAAATGGCTGTTAAAAATTGCAATTGCACCTTTGTTAAATCTTGACTTTCATCAATGATAATATGCGTGTATTTCTTTTTCCCAATCTTTTGAGCTTGTTGTAATGCTAGTAGATTCATTGTTTTAAAATCAACTAATCCCTTTATTTCCAGTAACTGATCATAGCGTTCTTTTAACCGAAAAATGGCTTCTCTCGTTTGGGAATTCTTCGTTAATTTTTGCGGAGCGTTACGACCACCAGTAGATCGTCCGATCCGGTCAATTTGTTGGTAGGTTTCTTCATCTTGGATCCCACATGATTTGATCCAATCAATTTCGTCTAACAAAAAGCTACTATACTTGGGGGAAAGTAATTTTATATTAGGAAATTCCTCTTGCAATTGATCTATCGCTTGTTCGATGGTTGCATATTCTGCACGCTGATCCGCAATGTTAAGTTCAGGATTATGCTGATTCGAATAGTCTTTAAAATGACCAATCATAATTTGGTTAATTGTTTTAATGGTCACATTCTGATTGCCAGTTAACCATGTAGCGAGATCTCCCTTTTCTTCATCTTCTAGTTTCTTATATTGGTGATGAATATAGTTAAGTAGTGTTCTATTAAACGTAACGAGTAAAATATTATCATCACTTTCTGGACAATAATGTGTCTGTAAAAACGATATTCTCCGTATAGCCACGGTTGTCTTGCCAGAACCAGCTACCCCCTTAATCAACATATGCCCATTTGGCTCTAACTCCACAATCTTTCGCTGCTCGACATTCAATTTCATCGGTATGTACCTCCAACAACAAAAGTTTCATATTTTACCCTTATTCTACCATATTTGGTGGTAGTGATGAGGGTATAGTTCCAAGGATACATAAGAATTCGATCCCATTAATTTGTTAGAATAAGAATATCTGATCATAAATGAGGTATTGGTATGATAGAAAATTCACTCTATAAATATATTAAAGATTTCATTCTTAAAAGTGGGAGGAGTTGGAGTGGAATCACCCTACAGAGGGAGGACTTTTAATAGAAGCAAAATTTTATAAAGCGTTCGAAGAGAACCTATCGAGTTTTGGGTCTATTAACATTATCCATCCAAACGCCTAAACCAATGGAAATGTTAATCGACCATAAATTGGAGTCTTTAGCATTTACGACCAGGAAAAAGGTCAACTTAGATGACCGTGACCCTCTAACCTTTAGATGGCTGGAGGAGGGCTGGATTATAAAAGAGGTACGGTTTGAGAAGGATGAAAAAACTGTTCGCACATCCCATTATCGAATGGGGTTTCATTTATACCAATATGAACAGTTAAAGATTCAGCAAAGAGTGGCTCAAACCAATATATTAAGGCATCATCCGATCGACGTTTGGCGATTTTACAACCAAAGAGCGTGTATGAAAATTGCCCTTAAGCACTGCTCCCCTTTAATAGGGAGCAGGTCACTTGGGAGAGCATGCTGCTGTTTTGATATTCCCAATGGCTTATTTCCTAACAACAGGAATCCACATTTCCCCAAATACCAAACCATTTTTTTGCCCCATCTCAACCGTTGCATTGGGCCCGCCGACATAGGCAAAATCCTTTACTTCTGGTAAGACTTGACCAAAGGCAATGCCTGTCAGCTTTTGACTCAGCTCCTCACCGGTTTGCCCTTCGCCTTTCACAACAAGGTATTCCCCTTTAGGAAATTGGATAAGCCTGGTTGCTTCTGGGAGCGATGCCTCTGTCATGACCCCAGCATAATGCATCATCTTGTTATTGACCGCTTCGTTCACAGCAAAAATGTAGTGATTTGTGGCGATCGATTTTAAAGCATCAAGCCTTCCATCTTGTTTGACTGCCTGCCAAAAGTCTGCCTTTTCCTTGTTGATGCCAGCAAAGTCTGTGTAGTCGCTCTTCAACTCAGTTCCAATACCTAAAACGGTAAAGCTGTCTTTTTCTACTATCGTATAATCAGCCATATTCAAAACCTTCCTCTTTTTAAAATTGATCAAATGATTTGTCTTTTCACTTGATAGATTTATAATAAACTGAAATCATGTCAAAAAATGATACTGTTTAGGAGTCGCGATGAAAAAAGTTGAACGGATTAATATTATGATGCGGTATATCAATAACCGCGCTCACTTTACAATTTCTGAAATCATGCAAGAATTTAACATCTCTCGTTCGACAGCAATCAGAGATATCCGAGAAATCGAAGCCATGGGGATGCCACTTGTCGCTGAAGTTGGGAGGGATGGGGGTTATTCCGTCATGCATAACGCTGTCCTGCCCGTTGTGCGCTTTACTGATAATGAGGTCAAAGCTCTTTTTATTGCCTTTATGGCGACAAGAAACCAACAACTTCCTTATTTAAAGAGTCGTCAGTCTTTAGCTGAAAAATTACTAGGCCTTAATTCGGAAAACCAACAAGATGACCTTATTCTACTTAATCAAATTTTGCTTTTTGCAGGGACCAATCCCAATAATCCCGACTTACTTGAGCTTTCAGATCTTCCTCATCCCATGTTAGAACAACTGATTCGAAGCCTTCTTTTGGATCGCTATTTATGGATTAAGATCAAAGAAGAAAAGGGAATGAAATCTTATCCCATTTATCTCTTGCACCTTTATCAAGAAAAAGGCCAATGGCTAATTGAAGGTTTTGACTTAAAGGAAGAAAAGAAGGAGATTATTCCTGTTGACGATCTCAACCACGTCGAACCCTACACGGCGAAAAAAAGATTAAGTAAGAAAAAGATCTTAGAAAAACTAAGGAAACAGGAAGCAGTCATCAACCTTATTCTTGAACTTGGTCCAAAAGCGATTGCCCAGTTTAAAAAGTACCATCCTGTAAAAGTATCCCTTTCTTATACGAATCCATACCAAACTGCAGCGATTTTAAAAACTTTTATTAATGTTAACAATCCTGAAGAGGTGACTGAGATGACGAACTGGCTCCTTTTCTTAGGTAAGGACATCAGGATCAGGGAAGTGCCAGAAGAGGTTTTGGCAGGCTGGCAAGAGAGGTTGAGCTTTGCCCATAAATAGTGTAGTTGTGGAATTTCTAGTCAATTTATTTTTGGTAAAAGTAGATCACGAAATCAACCTTTGTATTTATTGTTTATGGGTGTCAGTCATGGCTAATTGAAAGCGGAATAAAAGTGTTTTTGTTCTATCCTCATGATGAAATTGAAGATAAACTGGAACAACGAAGGACGAAGAATGGGGTGCGCCCTAAGCTTAAGTAAAAAACTAATGTTTTGAGTGCACCTCATCTTCCTTCGACTTTTGGGGCTTATAGCTTCGTAACTTATAATAATAGAAATTCCGACTTAAGAGCGCCTTCTAAACTTAAAATAAAATAGGCCGCCCAACAACATGCACACAATTCCAATGAGTAGATAGTTATAGACATTCGTAGCTGTATTGGGCAATCTTTTTTTGCTGTCCTCTTTAAGATTGGTGTTTGGATCATGTTTGCCATGATTTACATCTTTCTTGTCTTTATCCTTTGGTTTATCGTCACTTCGGTTAGGAAGATTCTTATCAGGGGCCGGATCGTCATCGTTTGTATCAGGATTTTGACCGTCGGGATCTTTTCCTCCATGATCTTCGCCTGTTGGATCTTCCTCATCCGGTTCCGGGACTTCTTTTGAAGGTTCTGGTAACTCATTAGCGAATGATTGCCCGATAAAGATATTATCGATATTATAGACACCGGTTTTCTCCATGGCTATTCTAATTTCAACAATTGCTTCTTTATCGATATCGCCTTCTACAGATGATAAAAGCAAAGGTACTTTTGACCAAGCAGTTGCTAGAGCAGGAGTATCGCGATGTGTTGGTACACTCGCTTCATTCCCTTCTTGATCAATCAATGTAATATGGGCTGTTTGCGGATCATTTGTCCCATTATACACATCAAAGACAAGATATTTAGGAAAGGTTCCCTCTTTGTCGGCTATATTCCATACCACATTTTTATCCGCCTGAATACTTACGTATTGTTCCTTCATATCTGAATCATTTTCGACAACCAATTGTACAGATGCATTACCGCCCGATCTGTTTTCAAGATCTAATGAAGCTTTTGCATGATCTCCTGTTTTAAAGCTTATCTTCGGATCAAGTCCTTCAAAATCAGTAATAAGCGTTCTTTCGTCTGAGGTTCTTGCTGATGGATCTGCGTAATTACGTAACGTATCGGCTATATAATCATTTCGAACATATGATGTATCTGTTCCTACCTTACTCCACTTTTCTCTTATTTCATTTTCGCTATCTTGGTAGATATCCACTTTTGGCGGTTCTCCTGTATAAAGCCCCCAACTACTACCAAGGCCAGTTACTTTATATGTCCATGTTGTATAATTCCACTGCTGTTCCTCGTATACATGTAATGCATAATCCCAGCTTTGAATATTGTTAAATAAGGTAAACTCACCAACTAACAAAGGTACATTATAATTTGTCGTTTCATTTACCAACCGAACTTTGGAGTCTGTAAAGTCCTTCTGGTATAAAAAGCCATCTGTATCATCCCATCCATAAAAATGATACGAGTAGGCAATATTTTCCCATATATACACTTCAGGATTTGGAAGATCTTGTGGATCCCAGATTGCTTCAAAAAAGATGACATGATTATGATCAATCGTGCGAATGGCTTGATAAAGTTGATCATAAAATTCAAACTGCTCATTACCGTGAGCACCCTCAGGTTCATTGAGGACATCATAGCCGGCAATCCATTCACGATCCTTATATCTCTCCGCTACCTTTTCCCACAAAAAGAGCGTTTTCTGCATATTTTCCTCATGACCATATAAGTTTCCTCCATCAGGGTGACTTGTATCACCAGAATGGTCTTTTCCGTTTTGTGAACCAGGGGCCCCGTGCAGGTCTAGGATCACGTATAGCTCTCTTTTTTCTGCCTCTTTAATAAACCAATCCAATCGATCAAATGCAGTACTTTTTAAGCTTCCGTCATCATTCAGCATCTCAAAATAAGTAAATGGCAGTCGTAATACATTCATCCCTTCTTTTTTTACTTGATCAAAGTCGGATTCTTGCCAATAATGATCTTGATAAAGATTAATAAGCTCCCACGCCTTATCTGAACCAAATCGATTGGTTAATGTTTCTATCGTTGTTTTTTGATCAGGTGAATGGATTGGAGTCATCCATTCTTCCATCACTAACCAACCACCTGCATTCGTCCCGCGAAGCGTTACTTGCTCTCCTGCACCAAAGTTGTTACGCAATATTTTCCCATCTGCTTTCAGAAAAGGCGACGAAGCATTAGTAATCTTATATTCACTCGTCATCTCTTCACTTTGATAGTCACCTTTTACAGCAATCGCTTTGATAATCGTGTCCTCTGTTACATCTATAGGTTCAGTATACTTATTTGCTGCCGTTGTTGGTGTGCTTCCATCGAGAGTATAATAAATGGTTGCTCCTTCCGTTGGGGTCGCAAGCGAAATACTTCGATTGTTAAAATAAGTCCCACTCGCCGGGGAAAAACTAGGTTCTATGATTTCCTTTTTATCAAGAATCGTATATTCAAATGTACTGTAGTCACTATACAAATCATGATCGGGATCATATGTAACAGCGGTGATGGTAGAGTCATTTGTGATCGTCAATGGCCGTGTATATTGTTGTGAGGTTTTATCTGGTTGTGTTCCATCTACTGTATAATAGATTGGTAGCTTTCCCGCTTTAGTTTTTAGCTCTATTCTGACAGATTCATGGTATTCTCCACTAGGATGATTGGTCTCTGGGCTTGCTGGAGGTGTAGGGGGGAGGGAATCTGTAAAGTAAACATGATCAATGTAATAGATGCCTTCATTCCATTGGCCAACTCGAATTTCTGTAATACTTGATTGATCAATTCCTCTAATACTATCTAGTGGAACATGATATTGAATCCACTTATTTTTCTCTGTACTTACTGCCTGCCATTCAAAATTAGAAGCTTGACCGTTGCTATCTGTCAGGGATACTTTTAAAGTATTGGATCCTTGGGTATCTTTTATATGAAAAATAAGATAGTTACTTTCCGACGCATCAACGGCTTTCTCACTAGCTTTAAAACTGATACTACCACTTTCAATGGTTGGATCGCCACTTGTTTCTACTTCGTATTTTAAAGATTGATTTCCTGCAAATGCCTCTTCACCTGTTAGGGATCCTTTTACATTGTTTGTTACGGAAAAGCTGATATCTTCCTCTTCAAAGTCCTGGAATATGATTTTTGTGGATTCTTTTGCTTGTTTCACTGCAGGTATTCCTAAACCAATGGTAATAAAAATAATAGCAATGGAAACAATGGACATGAATGTAAATTTTGGCATAATGTTCTCCTCTGAAATATATTTTATATTTTACAGGCTTCATGAAAAACAAAGAAGTTTAAAAGTTCCGAATCTAGTAGCTGTAAGAAGTCCTTATTTTAATAGTTCAATACACGATAAGTTGCCATGAATAGGAATATGTATAATCATTCCTATTCATGGATTGGCAAATACTATTTTCCGCCCATTGCGCTTGTGACCCCAATTATTTCTATTTGTCGCTTCTCCTCATATAGGATGCGAATAGAATGGACATCAGATATAACGGATGTTGGTAATGTCCAAAGGGGGATGAACACATCAAACTTCTGGTTGATTTCAATGTTAAAGGTTTGATAGGAGGCCGTTTGTCCATCACGATTAGTTAATTCCACTATAAAGCCATCCGCTGATATCGGATCAAATACTTTTATAATAAGATAATGAAACAACTGAAGATCTTGTCCCTCTGCAAATTGAATGTCTGTCTGACCTGGATGCGAGTGTCTTATTTGCATTTGTAACGTTTTTTCAAACTGAACTGCTTGAGACTTCCCGATGCCATTCGTTTGTTTCATTAATCGCTCATGATCTCTAATAAACTTCTCATATAGCGGCTTTTTAGTTTTCCTATCCATATGATAGATTCCCATCGTTTGATAGAACTCATTGTGATTGACATACCAATCAAAAGCCGACCAATAATCAATACCAGCAATATAACCATTTTGATTGATGAGTCCTTCTGGGGTTACTGTTGCCTTTTCCAATAAGGCCTGCTGGACATGTTGATAAACTTCGACTTGTTTTTGTAAGAGACTATTATCAGCGTTGCTCCATAATCCATATTCTGTATTGATAATTGGCTTATTAGGCCATCTAAGGTGAGCTTTTTCTATAAAATTCCTTGTTCCCTCATAAGGCGTACTGCCATGAAAAATCCCAAAATACATCGTCCAGCCTGCTACATCTAATGGTTCCATTGAGTCATCGTGAGCTCCTGGCTGATCCGCTGCAGCGCTCTGGGTGATAAGTCTTTTATCATCATACGTACTTCTAACCTCATGGACTAAATTCTCATTATATTTTTTTCGTAATGAAACATCCTTTGATTCATTTTGTGTACTCCACATAATAATGGAAGGGCGGTTAAAGTTGGAAAAGATCATTTCTCGCCACATTTGGTAAGAGATGCCTCGCTCTTCCTGAATTTGGTAATGATGTGTTTCAAATTGCCAAAGTGGAATTTCACCCATAGCTGTGAGCCCAAGACGATCGAGTAGAATAAAGGTATAAATATGGTTAGGATAATGACCTGTTCTTACCATATTGACGGATAACTTCTCAATCTTTAAAAAGTCACTTTTTATCCGATCCCAGCTGGCCGTTCGGCCGTAGCCAGGCCACTCTTCATGCCTTGCGACACCTGCTAAGAAAATCGGTTCATCATTTAAATGGATATGGGTTTTTTCAGTCACGATTCTTCTAACACCAAATTGCGTATAAAAGGAATCTATTTCCCGCTCATTTTCGTAAAGTTCGGTCGCAAATACATATAAATGGGGTGCTCGAATACTCCAAACTTTAGGATTGTGGATGGATAGTTCAAACGAAACGACTTTTACCTCATGAGGGGCCAATTGAATCGTTTGTCTGGGCAATCCCTCAACCTTTGTCTTTTGTCCACAAATGCTTTTCGCGCTTGGATCTGTAAGCCAATTTGTATGAGTAAAATCTGTTTCATAGATTGAAAAGGAAGGGGAAATCGTTTTCGCCTCATTCCCTTTATTTTCTAATATGACCGTTACATCTACGGTCCCCATTGTGTCTTTTGGGACAATATCTGCTCTCACGACTTGAACACTGTCGGTCGCTTCGAGAAATATATCCTGGATGATTCCCGTATAATTAAAGAAATCATTATTCACAGCAGGAACAATATCATCTCGTGTTGTCCAAGGTGGATTATCAATCCTAATCGCAATCAGATTTTCTCCTGGTTGGAGGAAAGATGTCACATCAAAGGAAAAGGGAGTATATCCACCTTCGTGATAGCCAACATATTGACCATTTACCCAGAAATCACCCACATAAGAAAGGCCTAAACATTTTAATGTTATTTCCTTTTCCGTCCACTCATCATTAAGTGTAAAAACCTTGCGATACCATACACCATTTTCATATGTTTCGGCGCCATTGATTTCTGCTTTGCCTGTTAAGTTATTTTCAGGTAAGGGAATGGTATGCGTTTCCCAGCTTGAATCATCAAAGTCTCGTGTGGGAATGCCTAGGCTCTCTTTTTCTGTTTTGGCGATCCAATCGTCATCACGATATGTCATCGTCCAGTCATGGTCAGCTGCAAAACGTTGCTTTTGCCACTTTCCTGAAAGTGAGAAAATTTGTCGTTGTTGTGGTTCAAATGATGGATAGGGCATTCCATTTTGGAAAGGAATTGCTTTTCCATCAATCTTTTGAAAAGTAAATGTCGATTGTAAAGTACCTATGTTGTCCATTTTTTTCTCCTTTATGTCTAAAAAACTCATTTCTAGTATATGAATAAAGAATCTAGGAGGGATGGACCATCCTTGATTCGGTTTAAAACTTACTCCCAGCCTAATTTCTCTTTGTTTTCTTGCATTTTTTCATTGCGGATTTTGACAATCGCATCAAAGTTATTCTCATCTAAAAACTTTTTATAGCTATCAAGGGTTTTATTAAACTCGTTTTCGTCTTTAGCTGTTAATAGATTCGCAAGGGTTGATGCCCATCTAGATTTAATATTTACGAGATTACGGGCTTCGGCTGTCCCTTGATCAGGGTCAATATTGGCTAGTATAAAATATTCGGGTGATAAATATGGTTCTGCCCATTTTCTGATTTGAACAATTGATTCTGGTGGGTCATTCTCACCCTTTTCCAATTCAAAACTATCATGTCCAAAAAACCAGAATTCGCCCATGCGATATTTCTTTTTAAATTCCTCTGGGTTTTCATCCTTCATTTTTTTCACTTCTGGAAGTAAAACTGCTTTTCCATTTTCATTAAATTCAAAGGTTTCTCCTTCTACTCCAAAGGTTGTCAAATATTGGCCTTTTTCACTCAATAAATAGGTGTACAGTTGAATCGCTTTCGCTGGATCTTTTACATCTTTCGAAATATAGGTAACAGACCAACCTGATGGTCCCGCTTGTTCTAGCATTGGCTCGTTTCCGATGCTCGGCCCATCGATGGCAATATACTTACTATCTGGATTTGCCTCATAATTACGTTGCAAAAACCCGGATAATTGCGCAATGCCTCCAGTCAAAACGCTAGCGTATTTTCCACTCGCGATATTTTCTTCAAAAACGGTATTGTCATCAGAAAAGTTATCTTCACTTATATACCCTTTTTTAAATGCTTCATTGAACGTTTTAATCCAGTCTAAATAATCTTCATCTAGGTTACGGTCATACCACTGTCCATCTTCTGTTTGAAGAGGAATTCCCAAATAAGCTTGTAATGTTCCGCTGAGCGAGCTTGCATCACCTTCAGATGCAAATCCCTTAAAGGCAAAAGGGGTTACTTCTGGGAATTTTTCTTTTATCTCTCCTAATGCAGACAGTAAACCGTCTGGTGTTGACATATCCGGTTCCCCAATTGCCTCATAAATATCCTTTTTGATGAGGAATCCATCGTTTCCATGGACTAAGCCTTTTTCATAGTCTTCGGTTGTATTGGAGAAACTAGGGTACCCATATGATTTCCCTTCACTTAATTGGTACCAATCTAAAGTTTGTTCTTGGGCGACTTTGTAAAAATAAGGATCATATTTGTCTGCTAACTCTTGCAAAGGTAAAGCCCATGATTCGGCCCTTTTCGCAACATCTGAATTTCCATCAAAGATTGTAATAAGATCGGGGATTTTTTTTCCAGCAAAAAGGGTGTTCAGTTTTTCGTCATCCCCTTTTATAAATTTCACATCTAATTTCAAGTCTTCTTTTAATGTTCTTGTTATCGGGTCATTTCCATACTCCGTATTAAACCAATCGCCGTTAACATACCAAGTTAATTCGGTCTCTTCCTGCGGATCCAATTCCCAAGCAGGTGTATCTTCATCTAGTTCATATCTAGCGTCTTCCAATTTTGCCGTTTTTTGTGTCTTCTCACCACCATTTGAACAAGCAGCAAGTCCGATTACGAAGGCAACTAAGATAAATGCCCATTTTCCATTCATAAGGCTAAGTCTATTTCTCATTTTATTTTCCTCCCTTGTTTTTCTTCACCTAAATGCGCAAAGTATCTCACACCTGATTATGTTTTATGTTTTTCTCACCTCCTCGTATACGAAGGCGGATACTTATTCTTTCACAGCTCCAATCATAATGCCCGACATAAAATATTTTTGTAAAAACGGATACACCATAACAATCGGAATTGTAGCGATTACAATAGTTGCAAGTTGAACAGATTGTGAAGTTGTTGGGATTACGACTGAGGCCGTAACATTTTGCATATTAGCCGCTTCTTGTTGGACAATGATTTCATAAAGCTTCATTTGAATCGGATAGAGTGCCTCACTGCTAATATAGAGCTTGGCAGTCATATAATCATTCCACTGAAAGACCCCATTAAATAGGGCGATTGTTGCTAAGACTGGCATCGAAAGTGGGAGTATAATTCGTAAAAATATCTTCCATACTCCGGCCCCGTCCATTTTTGCCGCTTCTTCCATGGAATCAGGTATTTCCCTAAAGAAGTTCATCATAATGATCATGTCATAATAACTAAATAGAGAAGGGATAATATAAACCCAAAAGCTATCTAATAACCCTAGAGATCTGATCAATAAATAAGTTGGGATCATCCCACCGCTAAAGAAAAGCGTTCCTATCCCTAAGGCCGTGTAGATGTTTCTTCCGAAAATATTACTTTTACTCATTCCATACGCTACCATCGCTGTAAAAAATACGTGGGTGAGAACTCCGAGAACAGTTTTTAAGACAGAGATAATAAAAGAGCGCCAAATCGTTTCATCATTAAACACCAATTTATAGCTTTCGAACGAAAACTCTTTTGGCCAAATTCTCAATCCAGAATCTGCTAGCGCATCCAAACTACTAAAAGATTGAACAACAATATTCCATATTGGGTAAAAGATAATTACGGTAAATAAACTTAGTAATGTGATATTGACAATATTGAAAATCCTATCTTCAACAACTTCATTCCTCTTTTTAGCCAAAACAATCACTCCCTTTCCTAAAATACGGATTTATTATCATTTAGCCTTTTAGTAACCGCATGCGTTATTAAAACCAGAAGTAAGGAGATGACGGAAATGGCTAGTCCAACAGCAGTTGCATATGAAAAGTCCCCTTGTGCCAACCCAATTTTAAAGACATATGAATTAATGACTTCAGCTTTAGAGGAGTTTAATGGATTTATCAAGACTAAAGTTTGGTCTAAATTGGAATCCAGAATACCGCCTACCGCTAAGATAAACATTAAAATAATGATGAACTTCATATTTGGTAACGTCACATGCCAAATTTGTTGTAACTTAGTAGCCCCGTCCATTTTAGCGGCCTCATAATAAGATGGGTCAATGCCGGCCATAGTAGCTAAGTAAAGGATCGTCCCCCAACCAACGCTTTTCCACACTTCAGAAAGTGAAGCGATTGCCCAATAATTATTGGGATTGACTAAAAAGTTTCGCGGTTGATCCATGATTCCCAGATTGACTAGCAGCGTGCTCAATAACCCAGTAGTTGAGAGCCAGCTGATTAACATCCCACCTAGAACGACCCATGAGAGGAAGTGAGGGAGGTAAGAAATCGTTTGAACGATTTTTTTAAACTTGCCATCCTTTAATTCAAAAATCATAATCGCTAGAATAATAGGTGAGATAAAACCAATCAATAGTTTGATAAAGCTAATAGCCAATGTATTGACAACAGCCTCCCAAAAGAATTTGTCCGTAAAGGCGATTTTAAAATTTTCTAAACCAACCCAAGGTGCTGAACTGATCGTGTCCGTTACAGAGAAACTTTTAAAAGCAATAATCAATCCGTAGATCGGTAGATACCCAAAGATAATCATAAAAATGACACCTGGTAGAACCATCAACTGTAATGGAAGCTCATTTTTAAGTCTCCCTAATAGGGTCTTATTCCCCACGTGAAAACCTCCTTTATATATTTTTCTTTACTAAAAACGTTTTTATTTTAAAAAAGTAAATATAAAAACGTTTTTATTTAGTTGAATCGTGTTCAATATACTTATTAAGTTGCATAGGGAAGCTTTTTTAGGAATGAGAAGTTAATCGTCTATTAGATGAGCATGAATTTCTGATGATTAATTCACCATCTAATTTATCCAACTTTCCTGTATCCTTGTTTGTAATCATATTTAGTAATCTTTCTACTGCTTTAACACCTTGCTTCACAATCGGGTTTCTGACGGTTGTTATGCCGTTGTTAAAATAAGCACTTAACTCAATATCATCAAAACCTATTACAGTTATATCTTGTGGTACGGCATATCCTTCAGATTGTAATGCTTTGATACAACCAATAGCACTGAGGTCGTTGGCGGCAAAAAAGGCATCTGGTAATTCCTTTCCACTTCGAATAAATTGTTTAACTTCATTAAATGTCGTCTCCTCTTCAAATAATCCATACAAACAATTATTTTCATCCACCGATAGGCCTGCTTTTTCTAAAGTGTTTTGGAAACCTCTAAATCTCTCTTTATCATCGTATTGATCTTCTACACCATGTATATAGCCTATTTTTTTGTGCCCAAGTTGTAGCAAATGGCGAGCCACCATCTCTCCGCCTTTATAGGATGAGAACACAACACTAGAGATATATTTTCCTATTTTTTCTCGATCAAGAAAGACTAACGGAATCATTGAGTTTTCCAATAAATCTAGATTATCCTCGGTAAGCCATTCGTTTAGCAGTATGGCACCATCTACTTTCCTGCCCATGATATTATTAATTGTTGCACTTTCATTTTTAGTGATAAATACACTTAAATCATATCCATATTTTTCACATTCATTTGCTATTGAATCCACTAAAGTTCCATAGTAGGGACCTTTTATACTTCTTAAAAATAAACCAAGTGTTTTAGTATTCTTAGCCTTTAAATTTTTACCATGTAAATTAGGAATATAATTCAGATCTTTTGCGACTTTTAATATATGTGCTTTTGTATCAGGATGGAGTACGTTTATATCATTTAGTGCATTAGAGACAGTAGAAATAGAAACATTCGCCTGCCTTGCAACATCCTTAATGGTTACTTTTTTTATAGCAATCACCTTCTTTTAAAAATAAAAACGTTTTTATTATGGCTAATGTACCACTTCACATTTCAAATGTCAACGCATACATATGAAATATAATTGTGCTTTTAATCTTTCGAAAGAAGGTTTAAGATTTTTGTTCTATCATTTGACTTTGACTTTTGTAATATAAATAAAAGGAGCAATAAGCTAGACAGGACCCCGCACCTAAAAAAATGAGAGTACTAGCTACTTTTATACTGATATATATAATAATGAAACTGCTAGCGGCAATACCAATCGTATGGATTGGACTACCTACAGATAGTAGAAAGGAGTTTCTTAATGTAGTAGAAAACTTTAAATCTACATGCACCGTATTAGAGAAAAAATGCATAATCAAGACAAAGATGAACACTCCGACAAAGAGGAAAATATAAAATAATGGAGAGCTTGCCTCCGTGAAATAGAAGTAATCAACCACTAGAATAGCGCTAAGTGGAGCAATAATCACTCCTCCCAATAAGCTTCTAACATAATTCTCCCGATAATATTTCCAAAATGAATGTAGAATTCGTATATCCGTGTTACCCATAATCCATTGGCGAACAACTCCAAACATGGCAGTAGTCGAGGGAAATAATAAAAATGGGATCAAGATAACAATCGTAAATATGTTAACAAGCAAATGATCAGCTGTTTCGGCAGCCAATACATTCAAAAAAAGAAACACAATAGGAATGTTCATTATCAACCAAATTGCATTGAGTGAAACAAATTTTATCACCCATAAGGAAAAACTATACAACCCCTTAATGAAACCACTTGTTCCCATGCCTTTTCACCACCTTATTGTAGGACTTTTTATGGAGCTAACTTTATCATGTTGCATAGGGAAATTCAACTAGAATTTCTAGCGCTTACTTAAATTCATTCATAAAGGAAAAATCAAATTGAAAAAGAAACCGAGATAATCAGGAGGTGACTGGAAGTTTTTTAGTGTAATCAAAAAGTAACTGTCTGGCACTCTCTGATTTGGAGATGGAATCTTAGTTTGCACGATAAAAAGACTGTAGACCTACCTATTTGTCTACAGTCTCTAGTTCATTGCATTTATTCCCGATTGGTTTAGGGGGAGGATGTTTTAGTCCGGGTAAAGCGATAAGATGTCGCGAATCCCAATCAGTGGGGATAAGGAAAAAACAGCTGATTGAAAAAATTCACAGTGTCATTTTTTACCAAACTTGTTGAACATCCTTTTATAATACTTCTAATTTCACTTCAATATTCCCTCTAGTAGCCTTCGAATAAGGACAGAATTGGTGGGCCTTTTCAACTAAGTCTTCTAGCTTGTCCCTTTCAATATCTGTTCCTTTCACTTGCAGGGTAACAGCCAGTTTGAAGCCTTGGTCTGCCTCGTCTTTTAATAGGCTTACATTGGCAGTAACTTCTGAAGAGAACTTGACATGTTCCTTGCTAGCGACTAATTGTAAGGCACCGTCAAAGCAAGCAGCATATCCAGCTGCAAATAGTTGTTCAGGATTTGTCGATTGGTCTAATTCTTTGGCTCTAGCACTTCCTGGCTGGGCTGTATCAAATTGAAGGACGTTATCAGATGAATGGACGTGACCTTCGCGCCCTCCTGTAGCGGTTGCTGTAGATGTAAATAATACATCTGACATGAAACATCAACTCCTTAATTAATTACTCTATTTTTTATTTACCCTATGCATGTTCTTTTATGCATAAGGACTCTATTTTTTATGAAACAAATCGTCTTCGACTTTAGGTTCTCCACATCACTTTCCCGTATAGAGCGAATTGTATTGGAATCTATGACTTTTATGGTAATATTTTCATAGTGAATTATAACCATAAGAAGGAGAGTTTCAATTGGATAAAAGGCAGTGGATCATGATGGTAAGTGGAGTAGCAATTCTGCTTCTAGCGGTTTTGGGGATTACCTACTTCTTAAAGATAGGGGGAGATACAGCACAATCTTCATTTTTCAAAACAGCAGAAGTAGAGAGCAGTGAGATGGGGACAACCTTTCAATACTTTGTTAATTTAGAAGATGATGAAACATTTGAACTATATCTACAGGCTTATGGAGGAAATAAGAATATAAAACAAAAGGTGAATGGTACATACGAGGTGGATGGGAAGAGTATAGAACTCCACTTCGAAACCATTGAGGAAAAAGTGTACGATAATCTAGATCGGTATAAAAAGAATATTGTTTCGGATATTAGTCGTGTTAGCGTTCATGATGATCCTCCTACCTTCACCCATCCTATATCCTATCAATTATTATATGATGAAGATCAAATGTTCATTATAAGAGATAATAAATTGATAGAAATGGAGCAGACAGAAAAATTGCCAGAGTGGGAGGAAGAAATAGAATTAGTTGACTATTCAGATTTGAAAAAGGAAGATAGAGAACGAATAACGATCCGTCTTGTGTTTGAACGGTTTGATCCTGCAGACATAGAAACTTTTGCAGAACCAACGCATCACAGTCCAGTCAATGCACACTTGCAAATTGTCAATAATAGTGATTACCACATAAGAATTAAACCAAGCCAAGTTTCATTAGCTGGAATAGATGAACATATATTCATTAACGGTAATTATGATAACTCGGATTATGTTCTCACTGTTCCAAAAGGGGAAACAGAAATGATTGAGGATATATATACGGATGAACAATTTGATTTCTTTTCCAGAATGGAACTGATTTACGTTTTAAATAGTGATGGTACATCCGGAGGAGCAAATTACGATTCACTAGGTGAACAAGTAACAGATCCCGTTTTCCGTGAGTAGAATATGTGGTCTGAAACAGAAGGGAATGGTGGGCTTTATTAAAATCACAATTAGCAGATCAACTAAAAGAATCTAAGCAACAAGAGGCAACGCAGCAGTTTGTGGCGGAACTCCGCGAAGTTGCAAGACGTCACGATTAACTTAAAAGTTGCCAAAGTAAAAAACACTTGCTTTCTCGCTACGGTGGAGTTAGCAGGTGTTTCTTACTATCTCAAAAACAATTATGGATTGAAGAGAAATGTCTCTATTTCATATAGTTTTCAACTAATTCAAAGCATCTTTCTTCTGTAAGGTCGTTCTCAACCTTTACATATTCTAATTGTTCCATTGTCCCGCCTTCATATTTAAGAGAGGCTTCTTTTGCAGTATGATCTCGGTTATCTATCCATTCACGTTGTTCTTTTCTAAGTTGCTCCATCTCCTCTGCAGGAAGTTGCTTCTCTAAGGCTTTATAAATTTCATTTAACAATCCGTCCCAAATATCGTATGCATCTCCTTCTACTTTTTTCATAGCGATGGTAGTATCGTCTATAGGATTTTTCCGCATCTCTTCCACTTCGTTTTTCGCATCATTTAATTTCTGGAGATACTCTTCCTTCAGATTTGCTGTCGTATTAGCAGACAAGTCTTCTTCTTTTGTAGGTTCATTGTTAGATGGATCCACTTTTTCGTTTGCATTATTATCGTCCGTATCCGTATTGTCGGTGTTTGCATTATTGTCTATTGAATCTTCATCAGCAGAATTGTCCATTGTGTCTTGAGATGACTGATTCTCTTCAGACTGGTCTTCCAAAGCAGCATTGGATTCGTTAGATGAGCTCCCACAAGCTGCCAATAAAATAACGAGTATTAAAGACATCGTCATTAATATTTTTCTATTACTTTTCATCATCTAGCCCTCACTTTGTAATAAGATTCCTTATGTTGTTTTCCTAAAAATTCCTCATCAAACCATATTACTTTTAATTGCCACAAATGTAAAATAGGCTGTTTTGCAATTATTAAGGTTTAACTTCTGCTATTAAAAATAAGGACACGGGAGGAAGTCTAGTCGCATATGAGATTTATAGAGTTCTTTAAAAAGATTTTTAGCAGGAAATCGAAAGAGAGTGGTATCAGCAAGTTATCGCTACAAATGGTCAAAATCTAGGGTAATCTTTTGAAGATAAGTGGATAATTGTATATAATATATGTTGTTCAATATTTTATAGGATTGTGACTGGTAATGCAGGCAAAACCTAGGTAAGTAATGTATATGCAAGCCATATATGTACTTATTTAGGTTTTTATTTTGCGACACAAGTACTATGATTTTATTTCTAAAGGAGAATTTGATATGTTAGAGAGAGCATTCACAATAACAGATGAGACAGGTATTCATGCACGTCCAGCGACAAATTTAGTAAAGGCAGCTAGTCAATTTCAGTCAGAGATTACTCTCGAATATAAAGGGAGACCAGCCAATTTGAAATCGATTATGTCGATCATGGCTATGGGAGTTGGCAAGGATGCCGAGATTAAAGTGATCGCTGAGGGAACTGATGAAGAAGCGGCATTAAATCATATTGCCGACACATTAAAAAATGAGGGGTTGGTTGACTAATGAACGTACTTACGGGAATAGCTGCTTCAAGAGGAATAGCTATCGCGAAGGCCTATCGTTTAGTAGAACCAGATCTAACTTTTGAGAAGAAAACCGTATCCGATCCTACTGCAGAGGTGGACAGGCTCCAAGGGGCACTTGATACTTCCAAACAAGAGCTCGAATTGATTAAAAATCAGGCAGAGGCAGAGCTTGGGAAGGATAAAGCAGACATCTTTGAAGCGCATCTATTAGTGTTAAGCGATCCCGAATTGATTGCTTCTATTGAAGATAAAATCAATACGGAAAAGGTAAATGCGGAACAAGCTTTAAAAGATACAACAGATATGTTTATCACGATGTTTGAGCAAATGGATAATGAATATATGCGCGAGCGCGCAGCCGATATCCGCGATGTAACGAAACGGGTTTTATCCCATTTGCTTGGTGTCGAGATTGTTAATCCTAGTATGATTTCCGAAGAAGTTGTGGTTGTAGCTGAAGATTTAACACCTTCTGATACGGCGCAATTGAATCGTAAGTTTGTGAAGGGTTTTACAACGAATATTGGTGGTCGTACATCGCACTCCGCGATTATGGCGCGCTCGTTGGAAATTCCAGCTGTCGTTGGGACCAAAGAGGCGACGAAAAAAATTAATAATGGAGACATGCTGATTGTTGATGGTCTTCAAGGAGAAATCCATATTAATCCATCAACTGAAGTATTGGCTGAATACAAGGAAAAACAACAGCAGTTTGAGGCAGAGAAGGCAGAGCTCGCGAAGCTCGTCAATGAAAAATCTGTTTCTGCTGATGGACATCAAGTCGAGCTTGCGGCGAATATTGGGACACCGGATGATCTTGAAGGTGTGCTGCATAATGGCGCAGAAGCAGTTGGTTTGTACCGAACAGAATTCTTGTATATGGGCCGGACTGAGTTACCGACAGAAGAAGAACAGTTTGAATCTTATAAGAAAGTATTGGAAGGAATGGAAGGGAAAGCCGTAGTGGTAAGAACACTTGATATTGGTGGCGATAAAAATCTACCATATCTTGATTTACCAGAAGAAATGAATCCTTTCCTTGGTTTCCGAGCGATCAGATTATGTCTAGAGCAGCAGGATATTTTCCGTACGCAATTGCGGGCTTTATTGCGTGCAAGTGCTTATGGGAATTTGAAAATAATGTTCCCAATGATTGCGACGCTTGACGAATTTAGAGAAGCGAAACAGATCTTAGAGCAAGAGAAACAAAAATTAGTAAGTGAAGGTATCTCTGTTGCAGAGCATATTGAAACAGGGATTATGGTCGAAATTCCTTCAACAGCGGTAATGGCAGATCTTTTTGCGAAGGAAGTAGACTTCTTTAGTATTGGAACCAATGATTTAATTCAATATACGATGGCTGCCGATCGAATGAATGAACGAGTTTCCTATTTATATCAACCATATTCACCTGCTATTTTACGATTGGTCAAAATGGTCATTGATGCGGCTCACAAAGAAGGCAAATGGGCTGGAATGTGTGGCGAAATGGCTGGAGATGAATTAGCGATCCCGCTACTATTAGGTCTTGGTCTTGATGAATTTTCAATGAGCGCCACATCGATTTTGCGAGCTCGCGCGCAAATTGCGAAACTTTCCAAGCAAGAAATGGAAAACCTTGCAAAAGAAGCAATACAAATGAGTAACACAGCAGATGTACTAGAAGCTATGAAAAAGATTAACCAGTAAAAAAGGAAACGCCCGGGATCATAGCAATGTTGAATTGTCTTGGTTCCGGGTATTGTTTCGTGATGAATACAACACAATAATGAATGCCTGTGCCAGGTACTGATGCTATTATGAATAGTCTTGGTACCTGGCATTTTTTTCATATTTTTGAATAATCCTGGTGACTAATTGATAGGGGAGCGGGATGTTGGTCAATTTTCTCCACTCTTCCTTATTTACGTACATCCAATTCGACCTCAAGAGTTGCCGTAGGAGCGGTGAATCTTCAAATGGGTCCTACAGCCAGTTAATTTTATTTCACAACTTTCGACAAAAGGCGGATATCGCACGGACATTTTTGGGATATTAAAAACTAAACGGTTTCTATATAAAGTGGTGAGCTGTAATCATTGAACTGAATAACAATAGGTGATTGTTGCTGACAAGAACAAGGAGCTGACAGGATAAATGAAATTTAACAAGAAAAAAATCAACATTGTCGATATTCAACAAACGAGGAAAAGCGTATTTGCTACAGGGGTAGGAAACGCTATGGAATGGTTTGATTTTGGCTTGTATTCCTATTTAGCTGTTATTATTAGTCAAAACTTTTTTACTGCTGTTGAGAATGATGAGCTAAAATTAGTGTTCACTTTTGCAACATTTGCCATTGCTTTTTTAATGCGCCCATTGGGTGGTATTATATTTGGGAAAATCGGAGATAGATTAGGGAGAAAAATTGTTTTAACCGTTACGATTATTTTAATGGCTGTTTCCACATTACTAATCGGTTTATTACCTACATATGATCAAATCGGGATATGGGCACCTATCCTCTTATTAATAGCTAGAATTATTCAGGGTTTTTCAACTGGTGGTGATGTATTTGGCAAGTAAAAAATGTATGAAATGGCATTTAAAAATGCATGCCACTTACCGCCTCCAATTATTGCTGTATTAATGATTCTTTATAACGAAAACTCTCACCGTTAAATAGTAGTAAATGTGAATGATGAATAAGTCGATCAATCACAGCCTCTGTTAATATTGGATCCCCAAAAACATGATTCCATTGTCCAAATTGAAGGTTGGTAGTAATCACCAAGCTTTTGTTTTCATAACACATAGATATCACCTGAAACAATAACTCTGCACCTTCTTTGTGAAGAGGAATATAGCCTAGTTCATCTAATATAAGTAAATCCAGTCTTTCAAGCTGTTTAATCAGCCTGGGGAGGGAACCATTTTGGTTCGCCTCTATTAATTTATTTGCTAAAGATGCCAACGTAAAGAACTTCACTTTGGTGCCATACCTATGTATGGCATTTAAGCTAATTAATGTTGCCAAATAAGTTTTCCCTGTGCCGACTCCACCATATAAAATCAGATTTTCCTTTTCATGAATAAATTCCCCTTGGAGGATCTTATCACGATCAATCCCTTGAGGGATTTGAATATGTTCCCATTGAAAAGGTTGGTCGCCTGTCTTTGGTAATTGTGCTTGCTTTAGTAATAAGTTCACTTTTCTTTCCTCTCTATTTTCAACCTCCCTTTCAAATAATTGAAGAAGATAGTCATAATTATTTTCAGCTTTAATTTCATGGTAATGCTCTCTTATCCAACTTAACTTCAAGC
>NZ_BORB01000021.1:0-68986 GCF_018332955.1 Lederbergia ruris | reverse complement strand
AAACACAAACACCACTAATGCAGAGTCGGAGCTTATTTTTTCCATTCGGGCACCAGACCCAGCCGAGGAGCTTATTCCGACCTCCACCTTGTGGATACGCAGGACGAGGGAATGTATGGATACCAATCCCGTGATATATGGGAGGGTGAGCGACCATAAGAAGTGTGGAGTTATCAAGCATGGTTATACTATTTTTAACCAAATACTACCAATTTAGTCGTTAGGATGGATAGGGGTACGTTAGAATATTCTGTATTCTGGCTATCACTCCACCCCCACTATCCAAACCCAAATTGGATGTTTAAGAAATTCTAAGAAAACAAGAGCATTTTGAAGATATTTTAATTATATAGAGGGAGGATGGTTAATGAGTTATAAAAATACGTTCATCACCATTTCCGACGATTCAACCGTTACTTCTGCTATTGTGCCTGTATCGAGAAACAACAAACCGACGATTGCCGTGATTGAATACGATTTAATCAAAAATAATCCATATACCTATTCACAAGCGGATGTTCAGTTTAAACCTAATTGATCAAAAATCAATAAGAACCGAGTAATCCCGATGAGCTTTGTGAACAGCTATTTGCAAAACCGAAAGCCTGCTTTAGAGCCTCGCCTTTAGTCAATAAATATGGTTAGGGCATCCATTATAATCCGGAAGGGAGCCTGCCGCCAGGGCGGAGGTCAACAGGATGTTGATTAATAAGTCGTGGTGTCTTTAGTCGTTTATCCCTTTCGTTTAAATCTTACATTTTGAACATCCTCTATAAACGGGGAGTTAGCCATGTCATAACATTTTCGATTGCATGCTCACAATGGTTTGCATGCCAACGTCTATGAAGCCCATCTTCAAACATGATATATTTTTTATCCTGAATGGAAATGGAATCCCAAAAACGTAAGATTGAATCAGGATGGACAATTGGGTCCTGTTGGTCATAAAGACACAAAAGCGGAAAACGGAATTTTGCAGTATCTAATAAAGCGTGAATTCCACTATGAATTAACTCCGTTAACCAGCGCGGAGTATATTCAAATGTGAATAGTGGGTCCTCAATTATTTCTAAATCTGGTTCTGGCAAATAGTGATCAAAACGGCGAATTTTTTTAAGAACTCCCATCCATTTGAAAGGTCGGATCGATAAATTTGGGGAAATCCAAGAAAAGAATTCCAATGATTTTTTTAAAAATACAGGAAGTGGAAAGCGGATTTGTAATGCAGGAGACGATAAAATAAATCCATTTGCTTTATGTGGGTATATTTGACCGTAACGAATAGCAATAAGCCCTCCTAAGCTATGTCCAAAAATAAATAATGGGGCAGAATTATAACGGACTTGAAACGATTCAATTAATTGATTTAAATCATCTAAGTAGTCCGTAAACTTATTAACATGTCCACGGGGTCCCCCAGATTTTCCAAATCCCCGTAAATCCGGGGCAAGTACTCCGAGCTGATGCTTCATACAAATTTCACCGATGTGGGAATAACGGCCAGAATGCTCGCCTGCCCCATGAATTAGAATTAAAAATCCACGTGGTTCTTGGGGGATCCATCCACGGTAAAATAACTTGACGCCATCGTATCCAGAAAAATGACCGGTGATATACATCTAGAACACCTCCAGGGATTCTTTACTTTTTAGATTACCCTGTATTTTTATTTTTACGCCCAAAGGTGCGTGTCCAAAAAGGTGGATAGGACCAAGTCGGCTATAGGCGTTGACGTTAATTGCTAACGCAGCCCCTAGCACATCCGTCCTGTATGTCGAAAGTTCGAGACGGTGGAGCATTAAGTAGCGGACTTGTACAGGAAGTGCTGACTTCCGTTTTGCCCATAGGACGTGTCGGTCTTAGTCGAAGATCAGATACCCAAGTGTCATTTTTACCGAAGGCCTGCATGACGCCAGGTCACAAAGGCGGTAGCGATTATTGCCACGAATTTAGCCCACCAGGACGTTGGTCAGAACAGCGTTGCGACGTACTGGGACGTACTAGTGCAACCGAAACACCAGGATGTAGCGTTTTAAGCCTGCACCAGGACGACGCGAACTTAGTTGTTCAACCAATTAATCCGACTTTTTGAACATCCTCTAAAAGAAACTGTCTTTTGGATATTAGTGCTATGGATTATTTTAGCTATCCTTTGTTAAAGGTTCATAATGAGTAGAGTATAAATGGGTTAAAGGATCTTTGGGATGTATGTAAAGCTTGGCACTATTGACGGCAATGGGTCCTTCATTAAAGCCACCTGCAATCAAAGGTAATTTATTTTTGTATTGGGCGATATCTCCTACCGCAAAAATTCCCGGAATGGAGGTCGACATGGAGGAATTCACGACAATCCCAGCCTCCGTGATGTCCATTCCCCACTTAGTGATTGGACCAAGATCGATATGGAATCCGTGGTTGACGAGGAGCTCATCTATTTCCACTTCCTCAAAAGCGGCCTGTTCTGTATTTTCAATGATCGCACTAGACAGCTGGCCACCTTTTCCTCTTAATCCCGCCAACTCATACGGAGTCAAAACTTGTACACTTGAACGCTTCATTTTTGTCACATTGCTTTCGATTCCTTTAAAGGAAGATTTGCGATAAATCAATGTGACCTTTTTAGCAATCGGTTCTAATTCATTGGCCCAATCGACAGCAGAATTTCCGCCACCAGAAATCAAAACATGCTTCCCTTTAAAACGATCGATATTATGGATGGAATAATGCAAACTTTGTCCTACAAACTCCTTAGAATGGGGAAGATCCAACATAACTGGTTTTAAGGAGCCGAATCCTGTTGCTAAAATCACCGTTTTTGTATAATGTTTCACCCCATTGTCGCTTGTTAAGATGAAATAACCATCCTCATGTTTCTGCCAATCCATCACTTGTTCTTCCAAGACGATCGTTGGATCAAATGTTTTTGCTTGTTCAATCAAGTTGGTAGTCAATTCTTCACCAGATAGCTGGGGGATCCCCCCAATATCACGAATAATTTTTTCCGGGTAAAAATAAGAAACCTTCCCTCCTAGATAAGGTAAATATTCAATGATCTTTGTTTTCATCTCACGCATACCACTATAAAAAGCAGTAAATAAACCAACAGGACCACCACCAATTATTGTCACATCATAAATATCATTTTGTTGCATCATAAAAAGCCTCCCAATTTTACTTTACTTTAATTAATAAATAGATAAAATAAGGTGCACTTAAAATCGAGACGATGATCCCCGCCGGAATCATCGTCGAGGTTAAAAGATTTCTCCCAATCAGATCAGCTCCCACTAATAACAAAGCTCCCACCAGTGTTGAGATCGGGATGATATATTGATGCAATGGACCAATGATTCTTCTAGCAATATGCGGAACAACTAAGCCAATGAACGCGATAGCTCCTCCAGCTGCAACGGAAGTCCCCGCAAGCGCAACAGCCAGAAGCAACAAAATCCGTCTGTCTTTTTCCACAGAGGTACCTAGGCTAGAAGCTACATCATCCCCTAATGTAAAGACATTTAAGGTTTTGGCTTTTTGGAAGGCAAATGGGATTAACAGTAACATCCAGGGCAATAAAGCAAGAACAAAAGCCCAGTTTGCATTCCAAATATCTCCTGAGAGCCAGACCGTTACCTGTCTATAATCTTGTGGATCCATCCGTAATTGCAAGATTGTAAGCAGGGCACCGAATCCAGCATTCACACCAATCCCAACCAAGATCAGCCGAGTAGGACTTACTCCTTTTTTCCAAGCAAGTAGATAAATCAGGACCGCTGCCACGATCGCTCCAATTAAGGCGGCAAATGGCATAATAAAAATGGACAATGGGTCAGATGCCGGGAGGAGGTCCCGGAAAAAATAGAGAAATAACACGACGGTAAGGCCGGCGCTTGTATTAATCCCGATGATTCCCGGATCAGCCAATTCATTTTGCGTAATTCCTTGTAAAATCGTTCCAGATACGGCCAAGCCTGCCCCAATGAGTAAGCATAAGACTATTCCTGGTAACCGAAAGTCAAACAGAACGAGCTTTTGCTGATCTGTTCCCTGGTTAAAAATAGTTTGTATCACTTCTTTAGGGGCAATCTTAATCACACCAATACTTAAGCTGACAAAAATCATAACGAAAATAAGCAGGACTAAAAAGGTAATCATTAGCCAGAAAGTACGTTGTTTTTTTGATTGGGTTAAATTCATTTTTTCTCCCCCTTGCTTCTTGCTAAATAAAGGAAGAAAGGAACCCCTATTAGCGAAGTAATGGCCCCGACGGGTGTTTCAAAAGGTGCATTCATCATTCTCGATACTAAATCAGATAAGATGACTAAAAGCGCGCCAAAAAGAGCCGAAGATGGAATAATCCAGCGATAATCCGCTCCCATTAAAAAGCGTGTGATATGGGGGACAATCAGTCCAACAAAGCCGATGGCACCGGCAACAGAAACAGAAACACCTGTAAGCATAAACACAGCCACTATGCCTAAAATCTTAATCATAGCATTGTTTTGTCCTAATCCAATGGATACATCTTCACCTAAGCTAAGGACGGTCATTGACTTGGAGATGGAAATAGCAAACAGTAAACCAATAACACCGAAAATGGCCAGCATTTGAACGGATGACCAGTTTGTCTTATCTAGCCCTCCAGCTAACCAAAAACCCATCTCTTTTTCAAGCTGAAAATGTAAGGAAAGAATGGAGGTAATCGAACGGAGCATTGTTCCGATCGCTACGCCTGCTAAGGCTAATTTCACAGGAGTCAATCCATTTCCTGAAGCCGAGCCGATCATAAATATGAGACTCACCGCAAGCGCTGCACCAATAAAAGAACTTAAAGTTAAACCAAGATTAGAGGTAGATGGAAAAAACGCCAGAATGATCATTAACCCAAAAGCAGCCCCATCAGTTACCCCCATAATAGACGGAGAGGCCAAGGGATTTCGTGTCATCCCCTGCATGATCGTGCCAGAAACGGCGAGGAACGCCCCAACTAAAGCAGCGGACAGTGCACGAGGCAAGCGCAATTCTTGGATAATCTGATGGGAAGAAAACTCTGGATTAAATTGAAAAACGGCGTTCCAAACTGTTCTTAATTTAATTTCTGTGGAACCATAAGAGATGGCTAATGTAGCGGATAAAATAATCGCGCCTAATACTACTAAATTAATCGTTATTTTTAAAATATTTGAATGCTGAATAAACGAACGCATACGACTCTCCTCATTCTCTCTTACAGGGGTAAAATATGTATTGACAACCTAATTGAAAGTGATTATCATTACCAGTAAATGTTATTATAGCATAAAGGGGATAAAGGGATGAATACATTATTTAAAAATAAATTTAGCTTTTTTATCATATTTATCATGATATTTTTCATTATAGCCGGTTGTGGAAATACCGATCCCCAAAGAGAGTCAGAGAAATCGGGGGATAAAGCTCCCGTTGAGGAAAATAACAAAGAAATTACCTTGGATTCTGAAATGGGAGAAGTGACAATCCCATTAAATGCTAAAAAAGTGTTGGCACCTTTTCATGAAGATGCTTTATTATCCATTGGTGTAACACCTGTGGCGAAATGGGCAATTGGCACGAGGGTACAAGATCATTTAGAGGACCAATTGCAAGATGTCCCGAAAATTGAATGGACGCTCCCATTAGAACAGGTTCTCAGTTATCAACCTGATCTAATTATTTTAGAAAATACAATGGACAGTTATGAGGGGACATATGAGGACTATCAGAAAATTGCCCCAACATATGTCATGGATGAGGAAACGGTAGGTGATTGGCGGAAACAGTTGGACGTATTTGGTCAATTACTCGGAAAAGAAGATGCAGCCAAACAAGCTGTAAACGACTACGAAAAGAAAGTAGCCGAAGCGAAGACAGAAGTGCAAGATACTATCGGTGATGAAACGGTTGCTGCCATTTGGGTGATTGGTGGAAAATACTTTGTATTTGAAAAAGATCGCCACAGTGCGAAAGTGCTCTACTCTGAACTGGGTGTCCACTATCCACAGCTTGTAGATGAGCTAGGGGAAGCGAAACCACAGTGGGAACCTTTATCACTTGAAAAATTATCGGAGCTGGATGCAGATCATGTCTTTTTATTAGCAACTGAAGGAGAAGAAGGTATTGATGTACTGGAAAATAGTAAGGTTTGGAACAGCATCCCAGCCGTAAAAAATGACCAAGTGTACGTATTGAATGCAGCTGATAGTTGGACAAATAAGGGATTGATTGCCTCAACCAAAACCATTGATACCTTTCTGGAAACGTTGAAAAAATAATGGGTGTTGAATAAATAAACCTATAGTAAAATGGATGGAGTGACTAAGATTCATAAAGGCGATGGAAGGGAGTGATCTTAGTGGAAACTTTGTCAGCACATGATTTAACGCTTGGTTTTGGGGATAGCATTATTATAGATGGTTTAGATATCGAAATACCAAAAGGAAAAATCACAGTATTGATTGGTCAAAATGGTTGTGGTAAGTCCACTTTATTGCGATCTCTAGCCCGTTTATTAAAACCAAAACATGGTCAAATTATGCTAGATGGAAAAGAAATTGCGAAATTGAAAACGAAGGATATTGCCAAAAAACTAGCCATTTTACCGCAAGGTCCCGTAACTCCTGATGGCTTAACCGTCTATGAACTCGTAAAGCAAGGAAGACATCCTTATCGTGAATGGATGAAACAATGGTCAAAGCAAGATGAGGAAGCCGTTCAACATGCGCTTACATCCACAAATATGATTGCACTGGCTGATCAGTCCGTTGATTCATTATCGGGCGGGCAACGTCAACGAGCATGGATTGCCCTTACATTAGCCCAACAAACAGAAATTATTTTATTGGATGAACCGACTACCTACTTAGATATGGCCCATCAAGTGGATGTTCTTGATCTCCTCTTTGAACTGAATGAAAAGGAAGAGAGAACGATTGTGATGGTGCTACATGATCTGAATTTAGCTAGTCGCTATGCAGATTATATTGTCGCTTTAAAAGATAAAAAGGTTTTTGCTCATGGGAAGCCAGAGGAAATTATTACGTCTGAGCTAGTGAGAACAGTCTTTGACATGAAATGCCAGATTGCTTGTGATCCGATTTTCGGAACGCCCCTTTGCATTCCATTTGGAAAAGGGCGTTGTCTATTTGCGAATGAACAAAAGGCGACATCATAAAAACTAAAACAGAGCATCTAAAAACTTGGTGACGAGTATTTTTAGATGTTTTTTTGTGCAAAAAATGTTCACCTTTTATAAAATTGATATCCAAAGGAAGTGCTTTCATATACAATAGGAGCAGGTGTGCGAATATTAGAATTATTAGTTGGCTAACTTGGATTAACAATTATATGTGAGGAGGACGTTCATGAGTTACCAAAATACATTTATTACCATATCTGAGGATTCTGGGGTTACGGAGGCGATTGTGCCTGTTCCAAGAAACAACAAACCAACGATTGCATCAATAGAGTACGATTTAATGAGAGATCATCCCTACGAATATACGCAAGCGGATGTACAATTTAAAACGTTTTTGATTAAAAATCAAGTGGATTCAGGCAATCTCGACGAATTACGCGAACAATTTTTTGCCAAACCAAAAGCGTGTTTTAGGGCATCTCCGTTAGTGAAAAAATATGGTTGGGGGATTCATTATAATCAGCAAGGAAAAATCGCTATATATGGGGTGGACAGCGAAGAGTACCAGCGGTTTTTAGATAATGATCAAATTCAAAAACGAGCAGGAATGCGGGCGCAAAGACAGCGCAAGCCCTCATAGGAAAGGAAATAATATGCCAGTATACATTGCATTTCTGCGAGGAATTAATGTCGGGGGACACCGAAAAATCAAAATGAAAGAATTACGGACCTCTCTTGAAAAGATAGGCCTTGATCATGTACAAACGTATATTCAGAGTGGCAATGTCCTATTTGAATCAAATGAGAAAGAGGATTGGTTGCGTCAAGAAATAGAGCGGAGGATTTCTGAAGACTTTGGTTTTTCAATCAATGTGATTTTAAGAACAGCGACAGAACTGGAGGCAATTATCTCCAAGTTACCTTTTTCAGAGGAGGCTATTTTAAAGGCAAAGGCCACCTCGGTAGGAGAGAGTCTCTATGTTGCCCTTTTCCTCCATGCGCCTTTACGGGAAAAAGTAGAGAGACTAAATGGTTACAAAAACGAAGGGGAAGACTATCAAATGGCACGCCAAGAGATGTATTTTTTATTTGGAAACGGCGTGCGAAATTCCAAGTTAGCAACCCAAATGCAAAAATTGGGTGTGCCTACTACAGTGCGGAATTGGAAAACGCTAAATAAATTAGCCGAAATGGCTGATGCGAGGAAAAATGGATAGGTGGTAGGATCAAAACAATCATCATCCTAGGAGATTTTTTATAAGGAAAACAAGAATACTTCCATGGACGGAAGAATGGTTTCTACTATACGCGCAAGAAAAGCAACGCCTACAGGAGATTTTTAAAGATGAAGTAGTAGATATTTTCCATATTGGCAGTACATCGGTACCAGCCATTGGCCATGCAAAACCGATTATTGATATCCTAATCGTCGTGAAAGAGATTGAAAGGGTAGACCACTATAATGATAGGATGGTGGAATTTGGATACGAAGAAAGGAGAAAATGGGATCCCAGAAAGAAAATATCTCGCTAAGGGAAAAGCGAATAGAACTCATCATGTCCATATTTTTCAAACTGGAAATGAGCATATCAAGCTTCATTTAGACTTCAAGAACTACTTCATCCAAAATCCAGAAATGGCGAAACGATATGGGGAATTGAAAGTAGCGTTAGCCAAACAATTTCCAGAAGAACATGATCGTTATCAGCAGGGAAAGCAAAGCTTTGTTAATGAAGTGGTGCGGAAAATAGATGATAGGAGGAGAGAAGATGAGAGTACCGGCGTTTGACTTTCCAGTGATCGAGAAAACGTTTAAGAGCATCGGAACAAGAGATGTAAAGCTGTATATTTTTGAAACAGCGGAGACGAAGAAAAAGAAAGCTGCCATTCTCTTTTTTATTGGTGGTAGTTTTAAAAAGAATCCGCAATCACCTGCTATTTTTCAACCGCAAGCCAATTATTTGACCCAACTTGGCATGGTCGCGATCTGTGTGGATTATCGGGCTGGTCATGATGAGGGGTTTACACCAAAACAAGCGATTGCGGATGCGAAATCTTCTGTTCGCTGGGTGCGCAAACATGAGAATGAATTAGGTGTCGACCCAGAGAAAATCCTCATGTGTGGATCGTCAGCAGGCGGCTATGTCTGCGTTTCTTCAATCATGTTTGATCATTTAAACGATGATCCCCATTATCATCACCAAAGCCGCGATCATATTCCCAATGCGCTGATCATCTTTGGTGCTGGCATGGACGGAGTAGACATCATGCAAAGGAGATATCCTGAATTAGCAGGTCAGGCCAGTGAAATGTCTCCATTTCACAATGTTAAAAAGGTCTTACCGCCGACTTTATGGATGTGCGGTACGAAGGAAGATACGCCGACGATTCCGAACGGTCTTTATGCACAAAATAGAACATTTGTCGATCGCATGGTTGAAGCTGGAAATGAAATCATTTTTGAAGAATATGAAGGAATGGAACATGGCTTTTTTAAATACGGGCGCCATGAAAATAAATATTTCCATAAAACGAATTCAAGGATGGAGGCGTTTTTGAAAGAATTGGGGTATATCTGATTTTATCCCGCATTAACGGGCAGTAATACCCATCTTCAAGGCTTTAGGGAATACAGAGAAAAGTGCATACTTCATTAGTGGGGAATGAAGAAAACCCCCATTGATTGAATTTTCGACTTATTTCAGAAAAAGGATGGATGCGTATGGACGTTACACTATTACCTGTTCCTTATGAAGATAAGACGATATTACAAAATTTAATGCAGTTGTATCGCTATGACAGTAGTGAATTCGATGGCCATGTTTTGAATCAACATGGTTTATATTTGTATAAATATTTAGATCATCAATGGACGGATGACCATCGACGGCCATTACTAGTGAAAGTTGATGACGAGATAACTGGCTTTGTATTGGTGAGTCTTGATATTCCAAAAGAATTTACAAAATTAAGTAACGCGGAGAAAACCAATGTGATTAGCGACTTTTTTATCATGAGAAAGTTTAGGCGGCTGGGCGTGGGCAAAAAAGTTGCCTGTTCTCTCTTTGATCAATATAAGGGGATGTGGGAGATTAGACAAACGCTAGGCAATCAAGCTGCTCAGATGTTCTGGAAGAAAGTTATCCATGAATATACTGATGGCCACATACATAAAGAAGAACTCGTGCAAAATGACAGTTGGCATGGCCCGGTTTTGGTATTTCAATCATGATGTTAGAATAAATGGGGGAGATCTCATGTATAAATTAGCCGCTTTAGATTTGGATGGAACATTACTGAATCGAGATGGGAATATTTCTAAGAGAAATATACAAGCGATTCAAAAAGCTCAAGATTTAGGTGTTCACATTGTGTTAGCGACAGGCAGATATTTTATGCAAACGAAACGGATTTTGGATCAATTAGATTTTAAGGGGATATTGGTATCGAATGACGGGACGGCTACCATTAATACGGAGAATAAAGCACTCATTGGCGAGTATTCTTTTTCCATAGAGGATATTGCCCCTCTTATTCATTATTGCCGCCGTCATCACATTCATTTTTCCATCTGTACAGCTTTTGATGTGTATGTGGAATGGATGGAAGACATTCATGAACAACAATATCAGGTATATGAAATTACTCCTACTATTCATCGGGATGTTTTATCTATTCAGGAAAAGATCATGAAATGTACGATCGGGGATCAAAATAAGATAGGGGGATGGCAGGAGATTCCTTTACCAGCCCCAGAACGTCTTAGGAAACGGATTGACTTAGAGTTTCATAGAGAATATGTTCACGCTCAATCGAATAAAACAAAAGCGCTTATCCATCTCTTAGATTCTTATCATATAAAGAAATCAGAAATGATGGCTATTGGTGATCATTACAATGACCTCGATATGATTGAGTTCGCTGGGTTAGGGATTGCCATGGGAAATGCTCCAGATGATATAAAAGCAATCGCTAACGATGTCACCTTATCCAATGATGAGGATGGTGTTTTCCATGCGTTTTCGAAATATATATTTTAGTCACTTTGCCTATTTTCTCCCGTTCGTAAAAGAATTTGCTGTGGCTTATTGGTTCGATAAATAAAGAGAATCAATAATTTGATCGGATATCTTTTGAAGGGGAATCTCACCAGTATTGCATAGAATCACAAGACCAAAATTTTTTTCAGGTATCATAGCAGCAAAGCTACTGACACCTGGGCAGCCACCGGCATGTTCCATTATTTTTAGATTACGAACTCTTTTTATTTTCCAACCCAGTCCATAGCTTAATCCCGGTTCTCTTGGCGCCATCATAACAAACATATTGTTTCTGGCAGATATACTTATTATTTTTTGCTTGTTATCCATATGTGCGATTAGATATTTTGCCATATCATTTGTGGAAGAGTAGATAAAACCAACTGGCGCTCCTAATGGGTTATACGGAAAAGGAACCTGATGATAGTCCCCATTTTTATATAAATAGTAATGACTCATGTTTTCAATGGAAGTTTTTAATGAGGGGTTTATATACGTACTGTTCATATTTAGTGGTTTTATAATATGTTTGATAACGTATTCTTCCCATGTTAAACCGCTTACCTTTTCTAAAATATCAGCAGCAATCACATAAGCATCTGTACAATATTTCCACCCTTCACCTGGTTCATATTCTAATTCTATAGATGAAAAATATTTTGTAATATCTTCTCTGCTTTTAATGTTATTTATGATTTTTTCAATGTCGGGGACTTGTTTAAAAATAAAATGGTATTCGGGTGACTGCATCACGAGTGTAAATAAATCTTTGTCTAACAAGGTCACAAGCCATATGTTTTCCGGAAAGCCCGCTGTATGGCTTAAAATATGATTGGTTGTAATTCTATTAAACTGGCCACTTTTCGTTCTGAAACAAGGTAAATATTCAACAATAGGTGTATCTAATGTGAAATGGGTATGTTCCGCTAAATGTAATAAGGCGTTTGTAGTAAAACTTTTGGTCAAACTCATAATGGAGGATATAGAATTCTGGTTCATACGTTTTTGGGATTGTATATTTGAATAACCTCTATCAAAGGTAAAGACGGTTACGCCATTTGAAACCATTTGTATACTAATGCCAGGGATGTTTTTCTTTTGTATGAAACTATTAACGATAGACTCAATTCTTTGGAATCTTTCATCTTTATTCTCCACTTTTTTCCTCCCTATTCCCTTTACTTAATTCAATAATCCCTATTGAATCTAGGCATCGGCATTCACTTGATAAAGTAAATGCCGACTGTTTTATTCCCTAATCCCAACATAAATCTCCACCAGCGCATTCCCAGGGTCTGCACATTTCCCGTCATACACTTCAAAATCTCCTGTATAGGATCTCTTGATGTTGTTCTCTTCACAGTAATTCCAAATCTCTTGCCAAAGTTCGACCACGATTTGGGCGATCGGTCCCTTTTTAGAAGTAAAGACGAGATATTGTGAAGCAGGAATGGTTTTGGTAACCCATTTGTTCGCTTGTGTGTCTTTGTCCACTTCGAGCCCGATGGTCATCTGGTAGGCGTCATTCACATCTGTTGTATAATCCGAATACACGCCATACACAGTATGATTCAAAGCGGGGATTTGCTTGTAAATCTCTTCTTGATAAAAACGATCCCATAAGGAAGGGATTTTGGCCTGAGCCGTCATTTCGTTCTCATTGGAAGTTTCTACGGAGATCCCCATCACTTTGAAAGCTTCCTTCTTTTGGACGATTGGTTTGGTCATGCTATTCACCACCTTTGCCCTCACTATATCAGGCTAAACTTGACAACAGTCTGTCATGTTTTATACACGTTTAAAATATTTCTTGCCTGCCGCTGGATAATTTCCCTGATATGCATTGGTTCGAGCACTTCTATTTTGTCAGAAAAGCTTAGCAGAAAGCCGTACAGCCATTGGTCTTCTGGTAGTTGCAGGGTGACGGTTTGCTTTTCCTCATCTATAGCCTCCACACCAAACATTTCCTCCACTTTTTCACGAATTTCTTGTTGATAAGCTAGTTTTAAGGTCACAACTTTGTGATCATACCAATCCGTGTCCCAGGGAAGTTCGGACACATTGACCTCTTTTCGCTGAAATGTCTGCCCGGTTAGTTGCAGTTCCTTGATTCTTGTTAATTTAAATAAGCGAAACGCTTGTCGCTGCAAACAGTAACTATACACATACCAAGAGCGCCCCTTTTGGACAAGTGTATGAGGTTCAATCATTCGGGGCGTGTCTGTACCGTTCCCATACAGGATCTCCACACATGTACTTGTTTCGATCGCTGCTTTTAAAAATGTCCGCTTTTGCTTAATATGAACATCTTGCCCCCATGGACTGTCATCGATAAAAAGGTAATCCTCTTTCGATTCTATATTCGCAACGTGACGTATCTTTTCCAGAACGGTTTTGGCATTAGGATCTTCGTAGGCTGTAAGCAGACTTTTTAAAGCTAGCGATAGGGAGGAAATCTCCCCCGCTTTTAAAAAATGTTTATCAATGCGGTAATCTTCTATTAAACTGATTCCGCCATTTGCTCCTTGATAGCTAACGACGGGAATTCCCGCACTACTTAATGTATCGATGTCGCGATAAACGGTCCGAACAGAAACATGAAATTCTTCTGCTAATTCTCGGGCTGTTACTTTTTTTCGATCAAGTAAAAGCATGGTCATACGTAAAAGCCGATCAAGTTTCATAGGGATTCCCCCTTTTTAATATACACATTGAATTTCGTCTCCTCCGCACTTGAAATAAAATAAACTGCGCAAGATTGATCCAATCTTTCTCCCGCTTTGATGAATACTTCATCTGCCATTTAGAAATAGTCACAATGCCTTTTCAAGCCTAATTCCGTTCGTGTTTTCCCCTTATAATATCAGCAAATGGTTAATGGGGAAAGGTGTTTGGCCATACAAATCGCTCAGCCTAATCCGAAGATCCAGATATTTCAATAAATATGGGAAAAAGAGTAAGATTAGTCGCCCTATTATTTGGTACAATAGGAAAGGACTAAATGAGAAAAAATAACATTTTTCTCATGAACCGTATTTAAAAGGATCAAAGGCTGAATTCACGACAACAATCGCCACGCCTTTGTGACCAACATCCTGTTGACCCAAAGATAAGAAAGCATACATTTGGCTAGTGTTTAGATCTAGCTTCAGCGCCCAGCCCCGAGAAGCGACAGGACCCGCGCACTTAGCTGTTCATCTTTTAAACAAATGCTTACGCTTTTCTTAGCCTTTTCTATTTCAATGAAGGAGACCCAAGAGCATGGAGAAGAAAAATTGGCTTTTTTTAGTGGGGGTTAGTTTGATCATAATCGTTATAACCGCATGTTCCCCACAAGTAAAAACAGATCGATTACAACCTCAATCTTTAAAAACGAATGTAGATCTGGATCAAGAAATCCATACGATTTCTCGTGAAAACACAAATGATCTAAAACGGAAGGATCAAACTGTTGAACAAGCTGTTGAACAAGATGAAGAGACGTCTGCTCCTAAGATATACCGGACAACAGGGAATCTAAATCTAAGGCAAGAGGCTTCCCTTGATTCCCAGATCCTTACAACCATTCCAGAGGGAGAATCAGTGGAGTACATTTCTTCCGTTGGGGATTGGGATCATATTTCCTATGGGGGAGAAACAGGGTATGCAAGCAACCAATATTTGCAGGAGGTTGTGCAAACATCGAATGGCACTGTTTCAGAAAACGTAGATAAGGTTCCGATCTTGATGTATCATGCCATTGATGAATATATCGGGAAGGGAATAAAAGAGTTATACGTCACACCCGACAATTTTAAACAACAAATGACGTATTTAAAATCGAGTGGGTTTACCCCGATTACTTTTGAGGATATTGAACATTTGGACAAGATCTCTAAACCAATTCTTGTGACATTGGATGATGGCTATCAAAACAATATAAATGCCTATCAGATTTTACAGGATTTGAACAGTGCAGATTTTCATGCCAAAGCAGTTATTTTCATGATTGGTAAAAAGATTGATACGAAAACAGGGCTTTCGAGTGCGCAATTAAAAGAGATGAGTGATTCAGGCATCATCTCGATCCAGTCCCATACGGAAACCCATCCAGAATTACCGGACATTCAACATTATGAAGCCGAATTAGGAGAAATAAAAGATAAATTGGAAGGAATTACTGGGAAAAAGATTAACGCCATAGCCTACCCTGCAGGGAAATATGATGACAGAGTGATAGAGGAAACACGTAAATACTATAATTATGCGGTGACCACCAATCCCGGTACGGCCAGCCTTTCCACACCTTATGAACTAAATCGGATTCGTGTAAGTTATAGCACGACTTTGGAGGAGTTTCAAAATTTGCTTGGGGAGGGGACTGTTCAGTAAATCCGTTTTACAATACCTGCGACGGTAAAGGACTAGTTTAATGTATAAATCATGAATATCCCTTTGGAAGAAGAACGATTAATAAGATCAAAGATGCAAAGGGATATTCATATGATCATTTGGGCTAAAGAGCTACTGGTTAAGGTTTCGCATTAATCGTCCATGCTAGGATGAACATCATGGCGATAAATACAAATATAAAAGCATTTAACGCAATTCCCCACCAAGCATACATTCTCGGGCGCTTTCTTGTGAATAGACCCACTATGCCAAGGATAAGCCCTAATAGTGGAAGTTGATAAAAGAAAAAGCCGGGAATCATCTCCGTTTTTAAAATCAAACCGGCATTTAGTGCGGCGAGGGCGATCAGACCGAGAAGGAAGGAAAGCAAACCTGAAATGGTCTGGAACCTTCCGCCATATGTTCGTTTTGTATGCACATTTAATTCCATAATTTGACCTCACCCACTTTCATCGCACGAATTTCTTTTTTATCCTTGAGTTTTCTTAATTCTGGAGTAGGGCCTGTGACAACAGCTCCATAGATTTTTATGTCATTTTTTTCTAAATAGGCGATTCTTTCTTTCAGAGCCAATGATTTCGCTCTAGCGATTTTTACCGCCACGTCTTCATTTTTTTTCAACGTATGGATTAGATCGAGAAAAACTTCTTGATTACTCTTCTCTCTGCCATTAAAAGGCGACCAAGTTGTTGAATCAATTTGAGCTGGATAACCGATTGGTGTTAAGGGAAGTCCCTCCTCATCTTGTTGTTCAGCCTCGAGTCCTGTATCCACGGCCAGCCAACGTACTTCCACATCTTCAGGCATAAAATACCTTACCTCATCTGGATCAAGTAAATCTGAAAGCGAAAGATAAAGTTCCGCAACGGTTCCGTCAGGCAACCCATTTAATTTGTTCCATTCTTCGTCGACTGAAAATGGAATAGGGGCCGCGGGATGGAGTAATCTCTCTGTCTCCTTGCTTGGAATTTCGGGCCATGGTCGATCCAAGTAATCATTTTTCTTAGGGAAATCTGGTTGGTTAAGGCTAAAAAGGATATCATAGTCGCCAGCCTTATAATCTTCCTTGCCAATTCGTTTATAGACATCAAATAAAACATGCATTGAGAACAGTCCGATTTCGTCTTCGATCTCCATAGGTTTTAGACTGATATTGGGTTCAGTCACATAAACAGTATAAGCCGCTACATCTATTAGCCGATCAGCTTTTCCGAATCCGTAATACATAAAGGTTGTAAGGGTCAGAACGGGCAGGATTAATAAAATGATGGCCAAACTGATTAAGATATTGGTTAAACGGGCATTATTTTTTCCCGTTTTAATAATTTTTCTTTGTTCCTCCTCTGAGGGACCATGTTGTAGACTCTGCTTGGTTTCTTGGAGGATCGCTCTATATAGCTTTTCATCATCTTTGTTGAATTTATCGGTCATCTTGTTTCACCCTTTCTTTAAAAAGTTTTACAAGTTTTTTTCGTCCCCTTAATAAATGGCTTTTAAACGTATTTAATTTTACCTCTAAAATATCAGCCGCTTCCTGATAAGGAAGTTCATGAAAATCACATAACAGAATCGCTTGCTTTTCGTTTTCTTTTAAATGATTTAAATCGGCTAATAACGAAGTAAATGTCTCTTTCTCGATTACATCTATCTCAGGAGTTTTATGCTCCACTTGTAGGTGATCTTCCATGTTATCTTTAAAAATCAGTCGCTTGTTTTTTCTCTGATGATCAATAAAGGTATGATAAGCAACTTTGAATAACCAGGCTTTGATATAACTAAATTCGTAATCCTCCAAAACGGTATAAGCCTTGTAAAAAACTTCTTGTAAAAGATCTTCCGCTACATAGTGATCTTGTGAAAGGGAGAGTAAATAGCGATACAAGTCATTCATATACAGTTTATAGACATCCTCAAGCTCCAAGCAATTCTCCCCCTCTCACTTTATCCACGGTTCAAGCCAATGAAAAGTTGCAATTTCCGATAATTAAATTTTAGCAAAGAACTGACGTGGCGAATGTGGTTTCGAAAATATTAGCAGTGACTCTTGCTTAAATAAGCAGGAATCGATCCGTTTGAAAGTAGGGTAGGAAATTTATCCTAGCGAGGTTGGGCAGGAAGAAATAAACTAATGTGAATTAGGAGAAAAGAAATGGGTGCTAATAGCTGTCTTTTTAAAAACAGTCGTAATCATATGAAAACTCCAGTATAATAATCGAGGGAATTCGTTAAAAGGGGAGAGATAAGATGGTTGAAGGTTCTATGAATAAAAAATGGTATGAACAAACATGGGTGATCGTACTGTTTTTAATTTTCTTCTGGCCGGTAGGTCTTTTTTTAATGTGGAGATTTGCTGATTGGAAGAAGGCAGTGAAGACGATTGTGACGGTCGTTATTTCTGCTTATTTTGTGATCTGTATCATTATCGGCATTGTTATGATGGCTTTTATTTTTAATGCCTTTTCTGAACAAAGCAGTCTTTCTAACGCAGATCCGATCGGCATTGAGGATGAATTAGATCAGGATGATATCGGCAGTATTTTAGATGAAGAGACGGAATGGGATTTGGATGAAGAAGCCGATGACACGGAAGAGGTTGCAAGCGACGATCATGCAGATTCAGCTGAAGGGTTTTCGAGATTAGAAGATTTGACCTTACATTTTGATGATCGGGACTGGCAAGTTGGTTTTGAAGATGAACAGCCTGGAGTCATGATGAGGGAATATGTGGTAGATGGAGAATCTGTTGAAGCATGGACCGAATTGGTAACAGCTCAATTTTTTCCAGACTTGCAAGGCATTGATTCGGCGGAATTTGTAGATCTTATGAAGGAATCTATGGAAGGAGATGCCACTGGAAAATTAGAGTGGAATGTTTTTAATGAAAAAGAGGATGGGCTCATGTATGAATTTATCTTGACGGAGGATGAGCTTTACGGAGATCAGCATGAGGTAGCTCGAGTGATTGAGGCTGATGATGGTCTGTTTATCCTTCATTATGCAATTATGGAAGCCCCGATGTCTGATGAACATCATAAACAATGGGTCGATCGACTAGGAAAAGCAACAGTTAAAAATTAAGCTAAAAGCTCTATTTGATTGAGAGATCAAATGGAGCTTTTTTTGTAAAAGAAATTTTGACTAATGACGGATCTAGTAAACTTTCGGTTTCAGGTTGCATAAGTCAAATTTCATTCGCCTTTCTTTGCCTCGGTACGGGGGAAGGGGCTCAAGGTCTCTGCAGGGCAGGCATCACTGTTATTAAAATAAAGAGGAAAAATTTTAAAGGATAAACTTGAAATTCTAGGTCCAACATAATAGAATAAAGACAAATGTATGAACGGAGGTGGGAAAGGATGTTGAAGGAAGCTGTTTTTGTGCACGGTTTTATGATCGACTTTTTATATTTTTGCCGTGCAAAATTTGCTGTTTTGCTTGCGAACGGGATACGTATGCCCTTTTTAGCAACTGAATAGCAGATTAAAAAACAGCGAAAACATCTCTATGCCCACATTATATAACAAGTTAGGGAGGAGCTTTTCTTGCTCTTCTTTTTTTATGTTATTTTTTCAAAAGCTATGGGGAAGTGTTGTATTTTCCTGTGGCTTTTTTTGTGGTTAAGGAAATTATAAAATTTGTCGCTTGTGGATAACTGTTTACGTTGCGGTTTGACATCCAGCTCCAGCGCCCAGCGACTAGCAAACTTTCGGTGCCTTCCTACGATAAGTCAACATCGATTCACCCTTTGGGTTCATCGTGTTTCCTTTATCTCGTCAGGCCCCTAAAAAGTTTGTACGTCGCTAAACGGGCGCTTGCGCTTTTGTTCTGGTCTAAAAAGTGGCCGGATGTGAGATTAGCTTGACGAGTAAATGTGTAGAGAATAGGAGGCGTTTGCATGATTGCATGCAGTGTCAATCAAGTGAAGAAAATGTATGGAGGCCATCTCCTTTTTGAAAATCTATCATTCGAAGTACAAGAAAAGGAGCGGGTTGGTTTAGTTGGCCGGAATGGGAGTGGGAAAACGTCATTATTTCGATTATTAGCCGGGGAGGAAATACCAGATGCTGGTCAAATTCATTGGAAAAAAGGCTCGAGCATTGGGTATCTTTCACAAATACCAGAGTTTGATAATGAAATTTCCGTGACCACAGTTTTAAGGACTGCTTTCGCTGAACTTCTAGAAATAGAAGATAAAATGAAGCAGCTGGAGCTAAAAATGAGCGAGGAAAGGAATCAGGAGCAGCTACAAAAATTAGTGGAGGATTATGGCGAGTATCAAGAGACCTTTACAATAAACGGCGGGTACGAAATTGACGCCAAGATTGAAAAAGTGGTAGGCGGATTGAAGCTGGCTGATCTTTTAGATAGAAAATTTGCGAGCCTAAGCGGAGGCGAAAAAACGAAGATTAGTTTAGCGCTTATTTTACTTAAAAATCCAGATTTTCTACTGTTAGATGAACCGACCAATCATTTGGATCTTATGGCTATTGAATGGCTAGGGGACTTTTTACAAGGCTATGAAGGAACCATTGTCGTGATATCTCATGATCGTTATTTCTTAGATGAAGTGGTAAACAAGATTTTGGATTTAGAGGATGGCGAATTGAAGTGCTATCACACTAATTTTTCTGGTTTTATCAAGGAAAAGGAAGAGCAGTTGCTAAGAGAATTCCAGGCTTATGAAGATCAACAAAAGAAAATCAAAAAAATGAAGGAGGCGATTAAACGCCTACGGGACTGGGCGAATAGAGCAAAGCCGCCAAATGAGGGTCTGCATAAGCGGGCAACCAATATGGAGCGGGCATTAGAACGGATGGAAAAACTCAAGCGACCTCCGTTAAATCGGAAGAAAATGGGGCTTGAAATGGATGCTTCGAAACGAAGTGGGAACGATGTGATTTTATTAAAAGGTGTTGCCAAACGGTTTGGAAAACAGCTGCTATTCAAGGATGTGGATATGCATATCACCTATCAGCAACGAGTCGCGATTGTAGGGGAGAATGGATCAGGGAAGTCAACATTACTAAAGCTTATCCTTCAACAGGTAGATGGAGATGAAGGGGAAGTTCGTGTAGGCAGTAACGTGAAAATCGGCTATTTGGCACAACATGTTTTTTCAGATATGGATGATGCAACGACAATCATAGAAGCATTTCGAAAGGAAGTGCAAGTCACAGAAGGAGAGGCCAGGCAAATTCTAGCGAGATTTTTATTTTATGGGCATATGGTTTTTCGCAAGGTTTCGCAAATGAGTGGCGGCGAGAAAATGAGACTTCGTCTGGCACAACTTATGCATCAGGACGTGAACGTGTTGATTTTAGATGAACCGACGAATCATTTAGATATTGACTCTCAAGAGGTCTTAGAGGAAGCATTAGATGATTATAACGGAACGATTGTAGCTGTTTCCCATGATCGTTATTTTCTTAATAAGTTATTTGAAAAAATCTATTGGTTGGAAGAACAAGAAGTTCGCTGTTTTGAAGGAGACTATCATTGGGCGAGAGAGAAAATGGAAGAAATAAGGAGACGAAAGGAAGCTGTTCAACCTGTAAAAACGAAGGAGACTAGATTGAAAAAAGAAAGGGAAAAACAACCAACTGACCGTGAAAATAACGCCATTGAAAAGGAATTAGAAGCGATTGAGCAGTCAATGACAACGCTGGATAAAAAATTGGCGGAAATTCAGGAGTTGGAACAATTACAGAAAATGTATAAGGAAAGAGAGAAATTGGAAAGACAGTGGGAAAGGCTTTATGAACAGTTGGAGGGGTGATGAAAAGGATGAAGGGCAGACTAATATAAAAGGAGATAGTAGTTTTCCTGTGACGGAATAGCTGATTGTAAGCACTAGGTAGATTGACTAGAAAAGGCAACAGTTAAAAATTAAGCAAAAGCTTCATTTGATTAAGAGATCAGATGAAGCTTTTCTTTATCCCTCTGTATAAATAAAGAGCAACGAAAGAATGTCCTATTTAAATATAGAGAATGGTTTAACGTAAAGGTAGGAGGGAATAGTGGACATGGGATAGGTTTTTAAGCACAATTTTATTTTTAAATGAGAGAGGGAGAGCGATTCATCATGTCTAAACACCGATATATTTTAACTATTAATGTTGCCATGATGCTTGCATTAGGAGCATGTGGACAAGCTTCGGATCAGAATAAAGAGGTAAAAGATGAGGGACAAGCCCCTCAAGAAAATGTAGAGAATAATCAAGAGAGTACGGACAAAGGGGCGAATTCAAGCCATGATTCGATGCAGCATTCAAGCTCAGCGGAAGTACCAGAAGGTTTAAAGGAAGCGAAAGACCCAAAATACAAAGCCGGGAGTCAAGCTATAGTTGAAACGGATCATATGGAAGGAATGGATGGAGCAGAAGCGACCATTGTCGGTGCATATGACACGATCGCGTATGTCGTCTCTTACACACCCACAAATGGTGGGGAGAAGGTGAAAGATCATAAATGGGTCATTCAGGAAGAAATAGTGGATGCTGGTCAGGAACCATTAAGCCCAGGTACAGAAGTGACACTTGAAGCAGACCATATGGAAGGAATGGAAGGGGCAACAGCAGAGATTGAATCCTCTGAACATACAACCGTTTATATGATTGACTATAAGCCGACAACCGGTGGGGAGGAAGTCAAAAATCATAAATGGGTAACAGAAAACGAGCTTGGACCAGTTCAATAAGGAGTTATGCAACAAAACAGGAGAGAAGCGTATTCTCTCCTGTTTTATGTGGATGTTCGAACAAACCGAGCTAGGATTATTTCCCGAGCAATAAAGATATAAGTCGAATATTGTCTAGCACTTTATAAATCCCATTTGAGAATTAGACCTAGATGTGTTAGTCCTCCACCGAAACCATACAACATAAGCGTATCACCGTTTTGCACCTGACCATTTTCAATCCCAAGCTGTAAGGCTAATGGAATCGAAGCGGATGATGTGTTCCCGAAATATTTAACACTTGTTAAGGATTTTTCAATTGGAAAGCCTGATTTTTCACAGATTGATTCGATCATCCGCAAGTTAGCACTATGCGGAATGAACCAATCGATATCAGCAAATGTTAAGTGGGCTTTATCTGCTAATCTCTGCATGCCGTCTGGGATAGTACGTACAGCCCATTTGTACACTTCCCGTCCATTTTGCATCATTTTCCCTGAAGTGTTGAGAGCCGTGCTGTTCATCGTCGGAGCAAGTGATGTCCGATAAACGTGAATACCCCCAGTTCCATCTGTTCCCATATGGCTTGCGAGGAAGCTCGGATTTTCCGGATCATACTCAACTAGCATGGCGGCAGCCCCATCTCCAAATAAGATACAAGTAGATCGATCTTGATAATCGGTTACCTTTGATAACGTTTCGGTCGCCACCACTAAAATCTTTTTATGCGCTTCTGAAGTAATCAAATTATTGGCTACATGCAAAGCATAGGTGAATCCGGCACAAGTTGCGTTGAGATCAAATGCACCTGCGCAAGGAATTTGGAAATGCGCCTGAATTTGACAGGCCACACTTGGAAAAGCATAGTCGGGGGTTGTTGTTGCTACAATAATACCGTCGACATCATGCAAATCCTTATCATAGTTTTTGATTAAATTGTTGATGGCTTGATACGCTAAAGTCGAAGCAAACTCATTTTTCCCAGCAATTCTCCGTTCTTTCATCCCTGTTCGTTGGACAATCCATTCATCACTCGTCTCCACTAGTTTTTCTAAATCTTCATTAAGTAATCTTCTTTCTGGGACAGCTGTTCCAAGCGCTGTCACTCGTGCTTTTGATTGAACCATCAAATCACATCCTTGTTTTTTATTATTATAGCACTAAGTGTTAGTACCTGGTATAAATTTCGAAAATTTTCTTTCAGTATGATAAAGTGGAAGTACAATGGACTTTGTTTGATGCTGGGAGGACTTAAAGTGCAAATCAGGATGTTAATGAAAGAGGAGAAGCCACCAATGGCCTTACTTTTACTGGCAGATCCCTCTAGAAAAATTGTGGAGGCCTATTTGAATAGGGGCCAATGCTTTATCGCGCAAGAAAAGGAGCAGATCATTGGTGTCTATGTTTTGCTGCCAACAAGACCTGAAACGATAGAGTTAGTGAATCTTGCCGTCGATGAAAACCATCAAGGAAAAGGGATCGGAAAACAGTTGGTCCTTCATGCGATTGCGGAAGCAAGGCGACTTGGTTTTAAAACGATTGAGGTTGGCACTGGAAATTCAGGTGTAGCTCAGCTTGCCCTTTATCAAAAGTGTGGGTTTAGAATAACGGGGATTGATAAAGATTTCTTCATTCGCCATTACCCAGAGAAAATCTTTGAAAACGGCATACAAGTGGTCGATATGGTTCGGTTAACTCAGGATTTGTGAAAGGTTAGTGGGAAAAAACAAATATAACCATTCTTTCCCTTGTTCGCAGGGCCAGTTTTATGAGTTAATAAGGATGTCGGACCGATAGAATTTCGGAAAGGAGGCTGATTGAAATTGATCACAAAATATGAGGTGGTTTCCGCTTAGCGGAAATCGTAAAACATGAGGCCGCATTTATTTTGCGGTCTCCTTTATTATCCTTTTCTTTCCAAATCTAATGTATAATAAAAGTGAAAAGGCTTACTGAAATAAAACCATAAGAAAGGAGTTTTATTCATGAATGAGAAAATAACGCATAATCGACACATACATCTTAATAGGAAGGATGTCTTGGCTTGTCATACAAAAATGGAAAAGAGGTGCTTCCCCCTCATTTGTTGAAGGAACTCCAAAAATATATTCAGGGAGAGCTTATTTATGTCCCGAAACAAACCAGTCAGCGGGCCGGATGGGGAGAAGCCAACGGATCACGTCTCGCCCTAGCCAAAAGAAACGAGGAGATCTATCGATTATATAGAGAAGGCCAGTCATTCGAGGAACTGGAACAAACCTATAATTTATCGATGGATAGTATTCGCAAAATTGTCTATAAGACACGTGAGCTTTATAGTGAAGTGAAGCAATAATAAGAGCGGTTAAATCTGAGGGCACTGCCATTCATATGAAATGGTGGTGCTATTATTTTAATTTTTGAAATTCTCCTTAATTGCTGAAGTGATATTAAATAAACAAAATTCTTGATATAATGGAGGGGGATTTTATAGAAAGAAGGAGAAATGAAAAAGAGGGAGATAAAGGTGACGATCAAAGGTCTGAATCATTTATTATTTTCCGTTTCCGACTTAGAAACATCGATTCATTTTTACCAGAAAGTATTTGGGGCCAAATTGTTAGTAAAAGGAAGAAACACAGCTTACTTTGACTTAAACGGCATGTGGCTTGCACTGAATGTGGAGAAAGACATCCCTCGTGATGAAATTAACCAATCATATACACATATTGCCTTTTCGATTGGCGAGGAAGAATACGATAACATATACGGCAAATTAAAGGAATTAAAGGTAAACATTTTGCCAGGACGCCAAAGGGATAGGAGAGATAAGAAATCGATTTACTTTACCGATCCAGATGGACATAAATTTGAGTTTCACACAGGTACTTTGCAAGATCGTTTGGATTACTACAAACAAGAAAAGCTACATATGGAATTTTTTGACTAAAGAGAGTGGGGGAGGTAAACACTGGTAAGCTGTTTAATGATTCTTCTTTAAATAGTCCGTAGGAGGGGAAAATGAATATACTCTTTGTTTGTACCGATAATTTTACAAGAAGTGTGATTGCTGAATTTTGCACGAAAAGTTATCTGGAGAAAATCAATAATACATCTGTTCAAATAGCCTCTGCTGGCATCAGGGCAAATAGCGATATTAGTAGATATTCAAAAGTTCATTTTCATATTATGGATGGGATGGGAATCGATACTTCTGATTTCAAAAGAACGCAATTTGATGAAAGTTGTTTCTATAAATTCGATGTGATTATTGGTATGAGCGAATTACATAAAGAGTTTATAAAACAGCGGTATAACCGTGATATATCCTTATTTAACGAGGTATATAATGGTCAACAAACACCTGTACATATTGGCGCGCCGGATCATGTAAATTTCTTGGAGCAAATGAATCAATTGGTGATGTATATCCATAATGCTGTACCAAGTGTTTTAAGCAACTTAGAGAGTATGAAATAAAAAATAACTTAAGGTGGGCAGTAAAGATGGGGTCTGCAACTATTTGGACCTCACTCTAACTTATTCATAAATCTAATCTAGGAGATGATCCAAATGGAGAGAACAGCCATAAAAAATCAAATGAACGGTGTTTTTGTTCATGTCAGAAACTTGAAAGCATCAGCTAAATGGTATTGCGATTTATTAGGCCTGCAAGTTGATTTAGACGAAGTAGAATCACCCGTATTTAACGTACCTGTTGTAGGAACAACTTCTTTAACCTTAGATGATCACACCTTTGATCCCCAATTCCAGCACACTCCTAGTTTAAGCCCGATTTTTAACTTCTACGCACCTGACATTGACGAAGCATATCAATATATTGAAGAAAAAGGGATTAAGATTGTGAGAGAAATCGAGCGAGTAGGCGACACAGCTTGGTTTAATATAACAGATCCAGATGGGAATGTTGTGATGATTTGTAATTGTTGAACGGGGAGGTGACATATAGTCATTTAACGAGAAGAAGATACTCTAGAAACGATGGACGGAGGGTATGATTACGAGCCTATCTATATTCAAATTCATCGAATAGGCCATCAATCCGTGATTCCTTATAATAGCTGACATCTCTAGTTCACCAAAAGATGTTTTACTCACGATATTGAATATTGCTACTGAAGCATCAAAGAGAGTTTCAGACTCGAGTACCCAAAAGGAGGCTTAATAATGAAGCCGACACTTCGCACAGACGCGATTGTATGGCGCACATGATTGTGAGCTGTCGACGTGACAGCTTTTTTAGTTTCCGCTAAAGGGTAGGCTAATTCAAGAACAGTGTAGAATTGTAAATAGAACGTTACTTAGGATTAACAGCCATTGTCATTGAAAGTGAGAAATTGACTTGGCCATTATTTATTTGGTGCATTACTTTAAGAAGATGCACTCGTTCGATAAATAATGGCGCATGCTATGGCATAGAATGATATGGTCACAGAAGCGAGCCAATGTTCTTTAACGCAGGAATTAAAAAGAGCAAGAAGGAACTAGGGATCTCTTAGGAAGGTTGTGGTGAACATCAAGATTACGAATTTTTATTATCTGATTGCGGGCGTCCTTGCGATACTGTTTGCTATCACGCACGCATGGAACGGGCAGTCCACTGTGCTACCGACACTTAACATTGAAGTGATATCCTTAAGCACCCAGACAATATTCACGTATGTTTGGCACATTATCACGGCGGAAAATCTGGTCTTCGGTATCGCTTTTATTTTCATGTCATTTCAAACCGATCAATCAAAGATCCGGTTTACCGCATGGCTGATTGTGACGATTCTGATTGTCCGATTGATGGTTATTCTCGGTGTTACAGCGGTCCTTGACGTGGTGGGGCTTAAGGATACGCTTATAGATTCGATTGCCATCGTAATCTATGTCGTTCTCATAATACTGGGCACACGAATGAAGAAAAAGCAGCTTTAAACTAAAGTTGTACCATTTTATCCCCTTTTGGATTTTTTATCGAAAGGGGGTGTTTCGCTGTAATTTAGTGTAAACTATATTTATAGAAATAATTGAAATGAAACTAAAGTTTAAAATAAATAGATTTATTTTTACTAACTAATGCCAAAATACTGGCTGTGGCAGGTTTTTTGCTAGTTTCACGAAAGGAACAGTAGAGTTGATTACATGGAGGAGAGGATATTGATAAATAGAAGCAGTGAATTGCTTCAGATTGCTAGGGATTTTATTAAGGACAAAGATTTGATTTGTGCTTATGTAGGTGGTTCAGTAGGAAGAGGCGAAGCAGACCAATACAGCGACATAGATTTAACCGTATTCACACTCACGGAAGTAGCTTCGAAAAAGGCTGACATCCTTTATAAAGGAGAAATCATCCAATTAGAAACATTGCATATCAGTGAGTTACCGAATCAGGATATGATAGAAGTAACACCTTGGGACTTCAGGTTTTTGGTTGAGGTTACTATTCTTAAAGATGAAGAAGGAAAGCTTAATGAGCTAATAAAATGGGCTACTGACTATTTTCATTCCGATCATGGTAGAAAAAAGATGATCGAACAAGTCTCTCATATTGTTAGAGAAAGAATAGAGTCTGCTTTCGATTGTCTAAAGCAGCAAAAATATTATTCAGCTACAATTGCTGCAATGGGTGCTTGGGCAAAGGCAGGATTTTTATATTTATTTTGTAAAGAGCATTCACTTGCAAATGAACTTATGATACCTCGAATGCAAAGTTTAGAAGTTTATCATACATTTAAACGTGTATCCCCATTCAATTTAGATGTGAACGTTTTAGAGGTTCAACGAATTATCAGTCGTTTCCGCAAGCATCTTCGGAACAAAGGTTATTCTTATAATGATGTATTTGAAATCCACGATATCTTATGTGAAAGAAAAATCCAACGATTATCTAATAAAAAGGAATACCTGAATTTGCGATATCAAATGTATGGTGAAGCATTATGGTTATATTTTGAAACATCAGAAGGACTTTCCTTTGAACAGTATTTTAATCAATTACCAAATGAGCTACAAAATGATTTATCGAAAATTGGCTTTATTGCTTTAGAAGAGAAAAACGTAAAGGAAATATGCGAGTTAGGCGAGGAACTTTTAAAGCTATCATATTGACATAAAAATAAAGGTAGGTATGTCTTAATCAAGTAATGGAAGGAATTGTAAGAGAGTTATTCTAGAGCATTTGTGAATTGCTATTCGATTCGAACTTTGGAGGGTTCTTTCATGGAAGATTGTTTAATTTGCAAGCGAATAAAAATGATTGAGGAAGGCGTCAATAAATATTTTGTAAAAGAACTCGAAACTGGATATGTCGTGATTGGTGACCATCAATATTTTAGAGGTTATACGCTATTCCTTTGTAAAGAGCATAAAAACGAACTACACGAATTGAGTAGCGACTTCAAAGAACGGTTTCTTGTAGAAATGAGTAAAGTTTCAGAAGCAGTGTATAAAGCTTTTAAACCTATCAAATTAAATTACGAGCTATTAGGAAATGGCGATCCTCATATGCACTGGCATATTTTCCCTAGAAGTGAGCGGGAACCAAATCCGACCCATCCAGTCTGGTGGACACCCAGAGAGCGTATGTACGCAGAAAATGTGAAACCAAATGATGAAGAACTAGAAACATTAAAATCCCTATTGCTAAGTGAATTAAATGTTTAACAAGGATCCATAAACGACGATTTTATTGAGGTGAGCTATGATTGATTTATCTTTCATTAATAGTCCAGTTCATCAAAATTTGATTAACAAAATTTATGATGAAATGATTAAAGATGATGAGGTAATTGGAATATTAATTCAAGGCTCTGTGGCAAGAGGAGAAAATTACCAATCATCTGATCTAGATATTTTCGTTTTGTTAAAGGATGACTTGAAAAGGACCTTTTCTTCGGAGTACAGAAGAGGAATACTTGTTGAGTACAAATATTCTAATTTTGAAAGCGCATTAAAGAAATGTGAAACTCAACCTAGTGCTCTGTATAATTTTTTGGATGCAATTATTCTTTTTGACAAAAAGGGTACGCTTAAATATCTTGAATTATTAGTTATTACATTATTCAAACAATATAAAACTCCAAAAAGTGAAATGCAATCCATAGCGTACTGGCTTGAAAGTTCTCACATTAAAATAATAGCGGCAGAAGAAGCAAAAGATATGGTGAAAGCGTGTTTTGTATTATCAACCACTTCCTGGAAAATACTTGAAGGTATTTGGGCAGTAAATAACCGTCCAATGCCTCCAAATGGCTCAGTTTTATATTATCTTAGATTTTTAGATAAAATACCTGATAAAGAAATTACCTCTATGTTTATTGGGAATGAGAAAGATCGCATAGAATCCGCAAAAATCATAATCGGTTGGACCATTGATTGTCTAAAAAAACAATCAAGTTCTTGAACAGATCCGACTTATAATCGCGGTACTACTGGGCTTGAAGTACAACAAAAAAGGAATAGGAACTAAACTTTTTAAACATGTTGACCATTGAGATATTGTGGTAGGAAGTTGTTCTTGTGGTTTGCTTTCCTTGTAGGGCGGAATCGCCATGGTTTATTAAGAGATGGAGGGATCATTCACTTAAGATAGTTGCTCGTTAATCTAAGGGGATAACACCCATTCTCGTTTTTGAAGTTGTTTTCAAATGGGGCAGAAAAGTTGAGGAATAAGTGTAGTGCAAGAAAATGTAATGAACAAAATATGGAGGAATGAATAATGGGTGGAACACCAAAACATATAATTGCAGTTTCTGCTAATGTTACTAACGAAAATGGAGAAACTTTATTAGTTAAAACACATTGGCGGTCTGATACTTGGGAAGCTCCAGGAGGACAGGTGAAAGAAGGAGAACCTCTTGATAAAGCTGTATGTAGAGAAATATTAGAGGAAACAGGAATAGTAATTACACCTATTGGAATAACAGGGGTGTATTACAATGCGACAAAGCATATTTTATCTGTAGTGTTTAAGGCAAAATATGTGAGCGGAGATATAAAAATTCAACCGGAAGAAATTAAAGAGGCTAAATTCATCAAACTTACTGAGGAAAATATAGATAATTACATAACTCGCCCGCATATGAAGTCGCGTACAATTGATTGTATGAAAACTAAAAACTTTATCCCTTATGAAACTTGGAAGGTACATCCTTATAACTTAGTAGGGAGATTATTTTGAAAAAAAATGAGGAGCGGGATGGAAAATATATTAGCCAGTGTAAAAGCATTTCTAAACGATGCAAATTTCAAATGGGCTATATGTGGAGGCTGTGCTATTGAACTCTTTATTGGGAAAACGACAAGAGTACACACGGATGTAGATATTCTTGCGTTTTGGGAAGATAGATAAAATATCATTACGTTTATGATAAATAAAGGTTGGAGAGTTTTTGAAGCTTGCGGCGGCGGAAAGGTAATCGAGTTATTCGATGATTCTGAAAGGCAAATGATACGAAATTTATTTTGTTTTCCAGACAATAACACCAGATGTGCTTTACAACCGACAAATGAAATCAATGTATATCAATTTTCAATTAAAACATATGAACAAATAGATTTTGATTATATAGAATTTCTATTTAATCAAAGAGACGAGAAATACATTTATTATTCGAACAATAATTCTATAAAACGATCTTTAAATGATGCATTTCTTGAAAAAGATGGAATTCAATATCTGTCTCCAGAAATTGTTTTATTATATAAATCAACTTATTTAAACTCAATAGATGCAACTAAGCATCACCATGACTTTAAATACTCCTTGCCACTATTATCCCTGGAACAAAAGCAATGGCTAAAGAGATCACTTGAAATATGTCATTCTGGTACTCACGAGTGGATTACTGTACTATAAAATATTTCGAGTAGGGTATGATCACTGCTGGGTTCAAAATATCGAGTCTGGGTGAAAAGTATCCAGGTGTAGAACGGTTTCAATGCAATCCCCTAGGCTATGCTGGAGCTAAGGTTTTGATGGCGCTATTGAAGCAACTGAAGCATTAAAGATGTTTCGATCTTGGGTACCTAATTGTGAGGGAGATAAAAATGAATCAGTTAAAAACCGAAGTAAAAGTAATTTTCCTGGATGCAGGTGGTGTTCTTTTTGAAACCTTTTTTAAAGGAGATGACAGAATCAGACATCTATTAACGGAAAGAGGGTATCCTAGGAAGAAAATTGATGATGGTATTATGAAAGCTAAACAAACCAAACTCAACTTTATTACAAATTGGAATGAGGAAGAACAATACTTCAGGCGATATTATGGGGCTATTGCAAAAGAACTTGGAGAAGTAGACTTAACCAATGAATTGTTATACTTTGCTCACTTTGCTAGACATTGTGAATTATTTCCAGAAGTAAAAGATGTGTTGGAGAAATTGAGAAATAAGTACCGTTTAGGAGTAATCTCTAACGCAATGCCAAGTATGGATTGGATATTTGATTGGTTAGGTATACGTAAATATTTTGATTCAATAATACTGTCTGCATTTGTAAATGAAGCAAAACCGGAAAAAGCTATTTACGAGATTGCTCTTAGGGATATCCAAGCTAAGCCAGAGAAATGTATCTTTATTGACGATATTACTTTAAATATTGAAGGGGCAGAACGGGTAGGAATAAGAGGTATTCATTTGAATAGAGAAAAAATGAATTTGCTAGAATTATTACAGGAATATGAGTTATTGTAAATATTTATTTAATATGGAGATGTATTCAAAGAAGTGAAATACACGCTTAAAACAATAGTATTATAGAAAAAGCCTATCTTATAAGATGGTTTATTAACAGCATTGGTGTATGAAGATTTCAGGAATTTAACTATGTTTTTAGCTACGAAACAGGATTTTTTCAGAGGAATCAGATGAAATCACACGAAATTGAGGCTCGGTTTGCTTAAGGTATTACTTGTGTTCATCGTGGCAATATGTCTGTTAAGCGCAATGATAAGTAACGGTCATGACAATGCTATCTATGTAAGGATTGTGGAAAGACATTCAATGATATTTTGGCATATGGTTATTCAAACTCATGTATCATTGGCCGAAGAGAAACAGCATAAGATGTTAAAATTTATATGTATTTATGAAAGTGCTTACTGGATGGCAAGTTAGCGGAATGAGAAATAGGTAAAGAGAGAGTGTGGAATGGAGTTATATTTATTTCGACACGTACAAGGACAAAGCGTTATGAAACCACCTGGGCCGTATTGTGAAATAAGGAAAGTTTATAGAGATGAGCACTCTCTATCATCATATTCATTGGGGGTAATTATGTCTGTTAAAATTTTACCATTTAATGAAATATATGCTGAACCGGTTAAGCAACTGGTCATTGATATTCATCAAGAGTTTGGTTTTGACTATGATCGAAGGTTAGACGCCGACCTGGAAGAAATATCTCACGTCTACGGAGGACGCGGAGGGTTTTGGCTTGCCATTGAAAATGCGAAAGTAGTCGGAACATCAGCTTTAAGGGAAGATACCCAATATACAGGAACACTAAAGCGTATGTACCTATTGCCGCTTTTTCGCGGAAAAGGAATCGGTCGATTGCTTTTACAACAAGCTGTTGATTATGCAAAACAACAGAAATATGGAGAAATTCTATTGGATACGGTTACATTCCAAAAAGATGCAATCAGATTATATGAAAAATTTGGCTTTGTAAAAACAGGATGTAAAGGTTCCTAGCTTTTTTATCGGCTTGCATTAGCAAGCGTATAATAATTTGTTTGTATAGCTTAAGGGAATTTATGACTTAGAGGAAAAAATAAAAATGATTGTCCAATCTGAACATATAGATATTGTCATAATGGCTGATGCCGGTTCAGATTGGGTTATTGATCAAGTATTAAACCAAAGAGGAAATCCAATTTTAAAGTTTGGAAAAATGTCAAGTGACGAACCACCAATCATTCAAAAAGGCTACTAAAGTATTATCACAAATAAAAAGATAAACGAACTGGAATAATTACTTTTAAGTAACGGGTGCAAGAAATTAAAGAATGTGATCCAAATGAGTTTACCTATTTTGTGGTTAAATTCTAATTTTATTTTCGGGATATTATGTTAGTATTCTAGGTAGAAATTATTGTGCTAACGGGGGAGTTTAGTAATAACAAGAGAACTTGTATATAGAGAAAGGGTGGATTAAGGGATGAATAAAACTTTAAAGAAAGACGCTTTTAAAGATCTCACTACATATACTGAAAAAGTGCAAAGAGATATGAAAGCATCAGGTTCTGCGGTGGTTATTATGAAAGATAATAAAATAGTATACGAATGGTATTCAGGGGAGCATCATTTTGAGCGAGGGGCAAAAAAGATAAATTATGATTCAAGATTCAATGTTTATTCGGTTAGAGTTACTTATGTTGGACTTGCAATTGCAATAGCTATAAATGAAGGTTTATTAAACTTGGATGATAGATTAAGTGACTATTTAAATGAATATAATAAAGAAACTCTTGGAGAGACAACGATTAGACATCTATTAACAAGGTGTACTGGTCTGAAATTTGAAAATAGTAAAGTTTATCGTGCTTTTGATTTAGGAACTGATATGGAGGGAAAGAAACCAGAAATATTGGCAAAAATCCCTATACAAAGCTACTGGCAAAACAGTAAACGGCATCCTCTCAAATAAAGTGTTTAAGCCTTTAAATTGGACAAACACTGGATGGGTTATTGAAGGGAAGAATAATTTAGTTTGTGATATAGATTCGTCTAAGAGTTATCCTACATTGAGAATAGGTTCAAATTCAGGTGATGAAAGAAATCTATATGTAAGTGCCAGAGAATTAGCATATTGGGGGAATTTACATTTAAACAAAGGGGTATTTGAAGGTAGATCAATACTTCCACAAGAGATATTTGAACTAACTACTTCTGTTCAAAGCCCTAATTCCTTTCCCCATCAACTTCCAAAGTTCGGGTTTTTATGGTGGGTTAAGGACGGAGATGTGTCTGTTAGTTACAATGAATTAGGTTCAGAATTACCAGATGGTTCATATCAAATACTTGGAGCATCTGGATGTTCCTGTACTGTTATTCCTGAATATAATGCAGTGGCTGTTAGAATGTCCAATAGTTTAAATGCATACGAGAACTTAGGTTTCGATTATATTAAAGATATTCAAATGTTTGGGAACCTGGTAATTTCAAGTTTGAAAAATTCATAGTGTACATAATTGGTCCTTCCCAAAAATAATATTATCAATATCATTTCCACTCAATTGACGGAGTAAAATGAGTTTTCGGAATACCCTACCTAATTGTGTGGGTGTTAATATTAAAATTTAGATACGTCATTGAAAGGAACAGTTTAGTAAAAGAAGACGTATGTTAAAATCAGTAAAAAACTGTTCAAAATAGGGAGATTGGATTGGGATGGAAACATTAACAATTAAAGAATTGCAATCAGCAAGTGAGATTATTAAAGCATTTCCAGTAATGAAGCAATTACGAACTCACCTTAATGAAGACACATTTCTTGAATTAGTTTTAGAGGCAAAAGTAAAAGATAGATATAAAATTTTTGCTTTGATTGATGAAGGCGAAATAGTTGCTGTAACGGGCTTTAAACCAATGATAACACTATATTATGGTAAATTTGTTTGGGTCTGTGATTTAGTAACGGATACTAATAAGCGTTCAAAAGGCTATGGTGAAAAACTACTTACATATGTTCACGAATGGGCAAAGAAAAATAATTATGAAAGTGTTGCCTTATCCTCGGGGTTACACCGTGCTGATGCACACCGTTTTTATGAAAACAAAATGGATTATGACAAGGTGAGCTACGTTTTCAAAGCTAATTTAAAGTAGTGAAATATTCACTATCGGGTGTTTTAACATAAATAAAGAATAGAATGGAAGAGTCTAAAATATGCAAGTTTTGTGCATACTTTGCGTATTTTGGTTATACCATGTATAGCATTTTTTAAGTGCGAATACAGCGAGGATTCCTTCTTTTCTAACTATTGGTAGGGAGAGAAAGCTGTGCTAACATCAGTCATTTTTGATATGGATGGAACACTATTTCAAACAGATACAATTTTAGAATTGTCACTGGATGATACATTTCGTCATTTAAGGTCGCTGGATAAATGGAGTAAGGCAACTCCTATTGATCAATATCGCAAAATTATGGGTGTGCCTTTACCGGAAGTATGGGAAACTTTGTTGCCAGATCATTCAAGTATAGATAGAGAACGAACGGATGCTTATTTTCTAGAAAGATTAGTTGAAAATATAAGAAGTGGAAAAGGTGCTTTATATCCGAATGTAAAGGAAGTTTTTCGTTATTTGAAAGAGAATAATTGTTCAATCTTCATAGCAAGTAATGGATTAACCGAATATCTTAAAGCCATTGTACATTATTACCAATTGGATTATTGGGTGACTGAAACTTTCAGTATTCAACAAATTGAATCATTAAATAAATCAGATTTGGTTCACAGTATAATCAAGAAATATGGGATTACTGATGGGGCAGTAGTGGGAGATCGCTTATCAGATATAAATGCAGCGAAAGATAATGATCTGGTTGCAATTGGGTGTAATTTTGATTTTGCACGTGAAGACGAGCTGTCTTATGCTGATATAGTGGTTGATGATTTGATTGAGTTACTAAGTATAATACCTGAGTTAGCTTAGTAATTATTACTAAATGGTAGTTTAGAAAAAGAAAGGAATTTTAAATTTTCATAGAAAGATTACTATATTAGCTATAACAGGGGTGAGGACATGATTGAAACACTAGCCAATCAGATTCCATTAATAAGTAATTGTAGGGAAATTATTCAAATTAAAAAAGGGGCTTCTGCAGATGGAAAATATATAATAAATCTTGAAAACAAAAAGGTCCTTCTTCGAGTATTTAATCATGATGAGTTCAATTCTAAAAAGATGGAATATTCAATTCTAGAAAAAATGCAGGATTATAATGTCACTTGTTCTCAACCAATTTCTATTGGTAAGGTTGATAATCAAGGGTATATAATTACAACATACATTGACGGTAAAGATGCTGAAGATGAATTACCTCTATACACAGACCAGGAACAATTTAATATTGGTATCGAGGCTGGGAAAGAACTTAAAAAAATGCACCAATATACTGCTCCAAACCATGTCACTTCTTGGTATTTAAGAAAAATGGAAAAGCATAAGAAATATTTAGATGCTTATTTAACATGTGAGATAAAAGTTAAGCATGACAAAAAAATAATGGATTTTATTGAAGAAAATATTCACCTTATGAAAGAACGGCCTAATATATTTCAACATGATGATTTCCATGTGGGTAATATCATTGTCAATAATAAAAAATTCGCTGGGGTTATAGATTTTAACAGATATGATTGGGGAGACCCTATTCATGAATTTCTTAAAATCGGCATTTTCAGTCGAAAAGTAAGCATTCCTTTTTCAATAGGTCAAATCAAAGGTTATTACAATAACATTGAGCCCGATGAATATTTTTGGAGGTTATATTCACTTTACCTCGCAATGTGTGTATTCTCTACTGTAATTTGGACTATAAAAACTATTCCCGATAATATAGATGACATGCTAGATAGAGTTTACATGTTTTTGGAAGACCATGATTATTTTAGTAAAGTAAAACCAAAGTGGTATACCTTTTGAATGTGGAGAATTTCACTTAAGCAACGGGTGCATAAATATAAACAAGGAATAGAATGAAACATCCAAGTTTCTATGCCTCACTTGCGTATTTTGACCTTTTTTACATTCATAAAAGATACTGCCATGTATAGCATTTTTTAATTGCCAAATACACCGTATATGCCTTTGATGTACAGTCGACGGGGAGGATAATGACGATCTACCTTCTGGAGATGTAAAACAATCCACAATGATGAGAAAAACGCGACGTGAATTTCAAGAGGGTTTCTTCCCAAACATTTAAGCCAATCCCAAGCAGTAGAATTCTGCCTAGGATTGGCTTATCTTTATTCTGAAATTTGTTTATAAACATCGATTACTTCTTTTGAGATACCTAGTTTATAACCTTCTGAAATATGACGAATTTGCTGATTCTCATCCACGACATATACAATCGGCCATTCATTTCCAACCTTTTTGTCTGCTGGTATCGCCTGCCCAATGACATGTAAAGCCTTTTCGCCGGTGCTCTCTTTTAACAGGATCATGTTGTTTGGCAAATCACCTGCAGCTTGGAGTTGTTGGGCTGTTCCCCATTTTTCTTCTCGAATAAAACCGTTTATTTGGATATCGAGTGCTTCCCACTCCGCTTTCATTTCTCTGAGCTCTCGGAGTAAGTGTTTCGATGGTTCACGGTCTGGTTCAATCCAAATAAAGGTGGTTCCTTGTGCACCGACATGTCGAGCTCCATTTAGCATGGTACCATCCATTGCTTCTGCTTGATAATCCAAATTCGCTTCAGCCATCACAGGGACGTCATACACATGCTTAGGAAATTGCAGTGGTACAGTCGTCTCTGTATTCGGTTTTACTTGGAAAAAGCGGAAGCGAATGAGCGCTGTGCCTTCATTTAAGCGGATACTGGTTGTCAGACGATAATATCCTGAGGGTAATGCCAACTTTTGTTGCTCATCTTCATCAAAATTGAAAAATAAGGATTGATAGTTCCCTTTTTCAAAACGAGCAATCGTAACGTTTTCTCCATACTTGATTGGTTCTGCTGCATGTTCATCTTTTTCCCATAAAACGAATCCTATTTGATCCGAGCTATCGGCAGCTTTAGTATCGATTGTACCATCACGGAATTGTACATTTTTCCATGATCCGTCCACCATATATTGTGGGCGTTTATCACTAGGTTCAAGCCGTGCTGGAATGCCAATCGTTCTTGCGAGCGCGACAAATAATATATTTCGAGAGAGTGTGTCCCCTTTTTTCAATTTGAAGCTTCCAACAGGGGTCGCTGAGCCGCGAAAATAATTGACTCCCTCGACAACTTCGAATTCTCGATCTAAAAAGTCTACCAAGAAACGTGGATTTTCTAATGCAGCTTCCACATTTTCTACTCCGAATTCTTTTAAGAAATAGGAACGATAAGGTGTCAACATTTCAAAGTCTACACGCGGCCGTAAAATATACTGAGCAAAAAGTTCATCATCCAGTTCAGGGAGTATACTGTCTTTGACAATCATCGCTTGGATTAGATGATCAGCTAATGTTGGACGAAATGTATCTGTTAAATCTTTTTCGTTTAAAACTTCTAGAAGCCGCAAGCTCCATTCCTTGTATGGCTTGGAATATTCTTTTAGAAAGGCTGCTATTTCATGACTGTTTCCACGCGCTTTTTTTAGGACCTCCCATACTCTTGTTTTCGGTAAAGAGCATTCATCGGCAAGCCTATGGGCATCTTCCTCCGTTAAAAAGGTTGCTTCATAGCTCGCGCAAATATTAGCCCCGGTTTTGACTCGATCATTATGCTTTTGTCTTTCCTCTGCAGTCACTTCCCTACTAGCATCATCCGCAGGAGCGGAAGGAGGGACCATTTTGAAATCTACTTCCGTATCAACGGGAATCTCTTTGGATAGGGAAATCGTGATTTCATCTGTTGTTTTGACATCACATTTCCCAAAGCCCCATCCTTTCGCACCAGATGCGGAGATATACACATCGCCAAGGCCAAGCGTTAAGGCGACCGTTCCCTGTTCATCCGTTTCCTTTACAAGAATATTTCTTAATCCGCCAAAATTAAATAGCTGAAATTGCACTTTGGCTTGGGTAGGCTGTCCTTCTTCATCCGTGATTCGCACGTGTATCGTTTTCGTATCGGCGTAGAGGTTCGTTAGATTAAGCTCAGAATACCAAGGATGGGCTAAGGTGATTTCCTCAGGTCCATTATAATGAGCGCCCACTTTGGTATGAATCAACATGGCGTGTTTTGCTGGATTTTCAAACCAACCCTGATTTAATTTTGGCTCAGGCTCACAAGCGCCAAAGAAATACCATTTTCCGTCTGCCCAAGCCTCTACCCAAGCGTGATTAGAATCAGAATGAGCCCATAGTGGCGTATACACTTGTCTTGCTGGAATGCCAATGCTTCTGAGTGCTGCAACTGCAAGGGTGGACTGTTCTCCACATCTACCTAAAGCTGTACGTATCAATGTAAGGGGTGATACGGTGCGTGGGTCATTGCCAATATAATTCGCTTTCTCATGACACCAATGATTGGTCTCTAAAATCGCATTCGCCATGGATAAATCTTGAACACGGGGATAAATTTCATCAAAAAAGACTCCACGTATATCTTCAATATTTTCGTTATTGATTCTGTAAGGAAGAATAAAATGCAGAAAGAGTGAGGCTGGCACACGTTCCCCCCAAGGTACAACGCTTTGAATATGGAAGGCTTCTCTTATATGATTTAAAAATAGTGCCCCATCATAATCAGCTAAATCATTTAATGGCATGTAGGCAAGCAAATATGTTAATGCCAGTTTCTCATCTTCTGTCTGGGCTTCGTTCAAGATACCAAATAATTCCTTTTCTTTCCCTTTTGCTAATTCTCTTTTGTATTGAAATTTTTCCTCCATTTGCCGTTTCATTTTCTCATCTAGTGTTAACCAACGTGTTTGTTGACTCATTTTGTCGACTCCTCCCAAACCTTTCCATCTTCACGAATATAGATTCTTTTTTGGCCATCTGTACTTTTGACAGAGGCAATAAATGTGCGTGAAGTTGTTTCAATCTCCCAATCAACGGGTAACTGCTGTTGCAATTCTTTACTAATATCAGTGGTAAAAGTATCGTGTTCGGCGTAATAATTTCTTTCCCAATAATAAATTTTCCGCAGTTGCCATTTCTTTTCTTCATCCTCTGGAATCATTGGAAGTGGTTGATTTTTTGTATCCGTAAAGAAAACATATCCCCATAATTCCGGATAATGCATGTTAATCACACCTTGAGGGGACCAGACCCAGTTGTCCTCAGGATATGGCTTTGCTGTTTCAGGATTGATTTTTTTCACATATTGTCCATTTTTCACTTCAACTTGCCACTGGACACGAGAGAAGTTGACTCGCCAAAATTCACCTGACTTTGGTGGACGCCCATCACGTGCACATTCTTTTAATATTTTCCAGGGCATCGCGACCTCCACAGTCCACTTATGGTTCTTTTGCATTTGGTCAGGGGCATTGAGCTCACCATCAATGTGAACGGCTGTTTTCATGCCTGAAATGTCCCAGCCATTCACAGAAGGCCCCCCATCACGATAAGGTTTGATTAATAAAAGATCCCAAACCGTATTAAGAGCATTGATTTCAAATTCATAATAATGATGGGTATCGCCATCAGGGTCGATAAAAATCTCGAAATCGTTATCATGAAAGATAACAGAATCTCTTTCTGTCAATGTTGCCCAAATCTCGTCTTCTATTAATTCTGCTCCAAAGTAAAAATATTCATCATCCCATAGCATTTTGACGCGTGTTTGCTTATGGGGAAGGGGTTTCATTTCTCCTTCAATATCAACAAAGTCTTCACTCCAAGGAGCTTGTTCCCAAAAAGGTTTATCAAGCCTTCCATCTAGTTCAGGTTTTTCAGACGTTTTTTGACAAAGATAGCGATTGGGTGAATAAGTCTGAATCATAGGTTCTGGTATAGCACTTTTCAATACAACACACCCTTTTTAAAATATAGCAATCATTCTCTATACTAGTATAAATGACATGGAACAGATAGCGAGGATTCCATCTTCTTTATGTTATAACATTATGGAGAGAAAGTGGGAGTATTTTGCAAAAGAAGAAGTCAAAAAAGCATAGAGTAGTAGCGGTTTATTTTATTTGATGTGCATCAATACAATGGGGGAGTGAGTGATAGCGGCGCGATTTTTACAAGTAGAAGTAGTTTTAGAAAGATATTGGATAAATAGTGGAGTTTGTTTTAAAGTGATCTTTAAGCAAATTCAGGTTAAGTTTTTGACTCCCATTTAAGGGTTTGATAGCGCTGTAGAACATGGCAATGGAAACACCATCGACTTAAGTATCCAAGAGGAGGCTAATAATGAACCCAAAACTACACACGGAAGCGATTGTATGGCGTGAAAATCAAGACCAGATTCAATTCTTGGTCCAATGTGATGAAGAGGAATCATTTTATCGTTTTCCAGGTGGCACGGTTGAATTCGGAGAAAGCATTGATGTAGCACTTCAGCGTGAATTTCATGAAGAATATGCAATGGATATTCAAGTTAGGGGCTTGAAAGTTTTGTCCGAAGAATATCTGAACTATGGAGGAAAAACGCAGCATCGAGTGACGCTTATTCACGAGGTACAGTTGCTTAATCAAATCGTAGAGGAAATGAAGCATCGAGAATACGCAGATGTCAAGATGGTGTGGCGTACTATAGACCAGTTAGGATTGAAAGAAGTTGCACCCTTGGGAATTTTTGAGCATCTCAAAAAATACTTTGAAATAGGGACAGTACATTTAAAAAATGGGTTCGACTAATTTTTAACAGGCTAAATCTAAGGAGATAGAAACATGCTGGAGTACAACCATTTTAGAAGTCTAAATGATTATGTATCTAAAATTCAAACGGAAATTGGCGCTACTGCTGCAGCAACTTATATTATAAAAGATGGGCAGGTTGTCAATGAGTGGTATTCAGGAAGACACGACTCTTCTAAAGAATCACGAATCGTAGATGAACACACTCAATTTAATGTTGGTTCAATTCGTAAAACATATCTTGCCCTAGCTATAAGTTTGTTAATTGAACAAGGCCAGATTAAAAGTATTGATGATGAAATTGCAAGCTATGTAGAGGCTTATAAAGATATAAGTGAAGGAGTTACTTTACGGCACCTGCTTACACATACGCACGGATTAATTGAGGAAGAAGGGAAGATAAAAAGGGAGTTTTCCCCTGGAGAAAGTTGGGAGTATACAAATACAGGTATCACAATGTTAATTCGCTTAGTTAAGCATTTATCTGGTAAAAACTTAAGCGATTTCATGAAGGGTATATTAAAAATTTTTAATCTTAATGAAACTGGATGGAGAACAGAGAATAATGAATACCTAATTTACAACTATTACGAGGATAAGGATACTTGGGTCGGACCAAATGATAGTAAGGCAGGAGACCAAAGTAATTTGTTTGTTAGTGCAAAAGATTTAGCTATGTGGGGGTATATTCACCTTAGAAAAGGCTGCCTCTCGGGAAATCAAATTCTGCCGATAAGTATTTTTGAACGTGTAACGACACTTCAAACTCCAAAAGCCTTATCCAAACACTTTCCACGAAATGGTTTTATATGGTGGTTACAAAGCGATAGCCCTTTTAATCAATTAGGAGAGAATCTACCAAGTTGTTCTTACCAGGTACTGGGTATTACAGGATGCGCTTGCCTAGTTGTGCCAAAATATAATGCAGTAGTAGTAAGAATGTATAACCAGTTAAGAAACCCCAAAGGGTATGATTATCTAAGTGATATAAGACATTTTGGTAATTTAGCGAATGATCTTTTATTCTCTTATTCATCATGATATGTTTTATAGAATCAAATCGGGAATGAGTATAGAAAAGGTGAAATGGATGAGCAGTATAATTAACTATTACAATCAGTTTGATGAGTGGGGAAGGTTTGAACGAGAACCGATTGAGTTCCAAGTAAATTGGCATTATATGAAAAAATATTTGCCGAAAACGGGAGATGTTCTTGATAATGGGGCAGGTCCAGGAAGATATTCAATGGAGCTCGCTAAAGAAGGTTACAAGGTAACATTAACTGATTTAACTCCAAGGTTAGTTGAAGTTGCTAAAAATAAAGCGAAAGAGCTTGATTTAGAAGGACAATTTAATGGTTTTTATGCTGCTGATGCGAGAGAACTTAAAATGATTGAAGATGAACAATTTGACTCATCATTAATGCTTGGTCCAATGTATCATTTGCAGGAAGAGAATGAACGTATTTTGGCAGTTAAAGAGTTAAATAGAGTAACGAAAAAGAACGGGCTTGTTTTTGTTGCCTTTATGCCTAGAATTAGGTTCATACTCACTTCGCTCTTATCTCCTGAGAATTGGAAACCAAACGATAATATGGATTCCATTCTTCAATTTTCTCAATCAGGTTGTTTTAATCACGCAGACGAGGGACGTTTTACAGGAGCGTATTACTTTAACATTGATGACATCAAACCTTTTATGGAAGCACAGGGGTTTGAGACTTTAGATCTCATCGGTTCCAACCCAGCTTCCATATTAACCAATGATAGTTGGAATTACTGGAGAGATAAAGGAGAACAAGAAATTGAAAAAATAATTGATTTAATGAAAGAAAAAGCAACTGATCCTTATATTTTAGGTGTTTCTTCTCACTTGCTTTATGTTGGTAGGAAAAATTAAAACCTAATCATTTCTTTATGATTTTATATAATTCTTAACTTCTGTCAGTGTGGCAACCCTTTTAAAGTTTTGTACTGAAAGATGGGATACATGTAGAAGGATGTAAGAGATTTAACGGTCGAGGGGATCTAAATGGGAAAATTGTTCTTTTATAGTGACCAAATAGCTGAATCACCTGGTAATAAAAGATTGGATAAATTTCTATTTAATAATAGGAAAAATAAAAATATTAAAATTGGCTATATTGCTTCTACGGAAGACAAAGATAAAAAATATTTTAATACAGAAGTGCAATATTATTGCGATTACGGGGTAAGGAATATAATGTTTTTTGACCTATATAGTGAATTTGACCCTTTGAAAATTAAAGAATTAATAAAATGTGATATTATCCATCTTTCAACAGGGAACCCAATTGAATTTGGGAATGCTATCAAGAATCGTAATATGGAAAATGTTTTATGGGAGTATTTTAAAAATGGAGGAACCATTGTAGGTGTTAGTGGTGGAGCTGTTCAACTTGGCAAATCTACTAAATTATTTCAATTGTTTTCGGGGGATTTAAGTAATCAGGATTCGGATACTTTACAATTTGTAGATTTTGAATTTCTACCGCACTATAATCGTTGGAATGAGGATTTTAAGCGAGAAGTCCTTAAATACTCACAAGAAACGGGTACAATGATTTATGCGGCTCATGATGGTGATGGAATTATAGTAGATGGAGATAGCATCCAGATGATAGGTGATATCTTAGTTATTGGCAATGAAAAATAAGTTGATTCTTCTTAAAACTTGCAGGGCGCTAATAGAATATCGGGAGTTTAGTTGGAGATTCTTTAAAAATTAGTGATCAACATAAATAAACGTCTCATGAAGTTTAGGTTTAAAAGGGAGGTGTAGAAAGTGCAAATCAGAGAAGCAACAGTAAATGATATCGAGGTATTAACTTCACTGATGGAGCAACTTGGTTATCCTACTACAATTGAAAGTATGAGAATACGAATGAATAATATTGAATTGAGTTCTGATTATCACACACTATTAGCATTATATGAAGGAAAAGTAGTTGGGATGATCGGATTGGTTAAAGGTTATTATTATGAGATGGATGGCTCCTATGTTCGTATTGTGGCTTTAGTTGTAGATTCTTATTTTCGTGGTAAAGGGATAGGAAAGAAACTTTTAAAAGAAGCAGAAAGTTGGGCAAGAAGAATTGGGGCTACCGGAATTGGGTTAAATAGCGGGAACCGACCGGAGAGATTTAACGCTCATAAATTATACAAGAATATGGGATATATAGAAAAAAGTATAGGTTTCGCGAAAAGTTTAATCTAAATCTCCTTTCAAAGAAAAACGGGGCAGGTTTATGTAATAAGAAATGAATGGGAGTGGAGATAATGGAACACAAAATGGGACTTTATGAAACCCCTTTTAATTCAATAAAGTCAGGCAAAAAAACGGTGGAAGTAAGGTTATACGATGAAAAAAGGAGAAAATTAAACATCGGGGACACGATAAAATTTACAAGACTTCCAGATCGTCATGTGACGTTAGTGGTTGAGGTTATCGGATTAAGGCAGTATCCAACGTTTAAAGAAATGTACGAAAGCATTCCTGCAAGTGATTTTGATGCTGTTGGTGATTCAATTGACGAAATGGTTAATCAGACTTATAAAATATACACTCCAGAAAAAGAGAAGGAATGGGGGACAGTGGCAATCACAATAAAGTTACTAGATTAAGTCAATCTTTATCAAGGAGGGATGGCTTTGAAGTGTGTAAATATTGCTGGCTTTCCCGATCAGCAGTTACTTAACCAGATTCTAAGTCTACATGAAACAATCTTCAAAGATTCCGACACATTCAAAAGCACGGCAAAAGCTAAGCCAAAACTTCTCTTTACGGTAGGATTCAAAAAAGGAGAAGTTGTAGGGTATAAAATTGGTTATGAAATAAACTCTGACATTTTTTACAGTTGGCTTGGAGGAGTTGATGAAAATCATCGAAATCAAGGTATTGCGACTAAACTAATGAAGGAACAACATTTGTACATAAAAGATAAAGGGTATAAGCTTGTCCAAACCAAAACGAAAAATAAATGGCGAAACATGCTTATTATGAATATCAAATATGGCTTTAATGTAGTCGGGATAGATACGGATAAACCCGATGATCCGAAAATTATACTTGAAAAAGCCTTATAATGACAAGCACCGGCACTAAATCCTTGGAGCAAACGAAAGAAGATGAATCTGGAAATGTCCCAACTAATTCCAATAAAAACAGATTACCCAAAAGCAATAACTGTACCGACGAAGATTTTCTTTCCGTCACTAGACACTGGAACCGCAATCGCAAGGGCTAAAACATAACCTGTAATGTAGCATTGAACAGTATCTAATGTCGTATTGAAATCGTTCATTAGTTTATCGATAGCAATGTTCACCATCGTTGAGGCAAGCATTGGAGTAATTGCGCCAAGAGCAATTGCCCAAGCAGCCGTGAGAATTTCTTTTGGTAATCCTGGTTCCTTTCCTTTATCTTTTGACATATGATTCTTCTCTCATACTAAAGAAGCAGTTTGAACAAGAGTTTGAGAATTAAAGGGGTGAGTTTACATGTTAAAATCAAAGTTTTTTATTATAACAACAATACTAATGTTTGGCTTATTATCCATTTTTATATTTCAAAAAAAGGACGTGATTTTTCAAGAAGGGAACCCAATACCGTTGGCTGTGGCCATATCTAAAATTGTTTTTCAAGATAAAGAAATAGCTGAAGTAAAGGGGAAGGAGGAAGTGAATGGGATATACGGATATATAGTAAAACGAGGGGAGATGGAGCCATACATTAAAATGATGGAAAAAGAAGGATGGCATTTTGTAGAAAGAAACGAGAATTCAAATGCTTTGGTATTTGAAAAGGAAAACACGACTAAAAGTGTTGCTTATCAATATTATACAAGGTGGTACACGATATTTTATTCTTCCTAATGGGTGCGTTAAGGCAATAACTTCTGATCCGAAAATTATACTTGAAAAAATGTATAAAAGGTAAGATGAGTATATTGCAATTGGGGAAGGTATATAACAAAAAAATTCTTTGGACTTAAGCTAACAATAATCTAGGAGTACACCATAATGAGATTAAATATTATCAATAGAAATTTTTCATCGATGTGGTTTTCTAATTTACTTGCCATTTTAAATAGTAGATTTAGAGAATTAGTCATACCCTTAATTGTTTTAGGTTTAACTAATTCCCCATTAGTTACTGGAGTTGTGGCACTTTCGCAACAATTAGGAACAGTATTATTTGCAATGCCTATAGGAACATGGGTAGAGAAGAAGAACAAAGTTCGAGTAGCAAGAACTTGTCATCTTATATACGGGATTGGTATTTTCTTACTTGCCTATTTGATAACGTTAGAACAATTAAACGCAGCATTAATCGCATTTATTCTATTTTTAATGGGAATAGTCGCCTTAATAAGTGGCACGGCTTTTTCGGCAATGATTCCTCGTATTGCAGGAAGGGAAAAGTTATTAGAAGCACATACGAGTTTGGAAGCTGCAGACGCAATTGTCACTTTAATTGGGCCAGCATTAGGTGGGTTTTTATTAGCTAAAACAGGATCATCCATAACATTATGTATCTGTGCTGTACTATCCTTATTATCAGCACTCTTTATATCGTTAGTCCGAAATAAAGAAATAGATTTTCAACAAAGTAATGACGTTTCAAGTAAAGATAAAACAACAAATTTCCTTAGACAATCGGTAGACGGACTAAAATATCTTATTGCGAATACTCAACAATTGATAAACATTATAGCTTTAAGTACTTTAGGGTTTTCTACGGTATTCATTGTTCTAACGGTTCTATTTCATGCAAGGATATCTTTAAATCTTTCTGAAGAACTTATAGGTATTTTATTATCAAGTGCTGGTGTCGGAAATATCATGGGCGTTTTAATAATGAAATTGTTTAAAAATAGGAGTTGGCTTTTACTTCTCTGTTCATTACTTTTCTTTTCATCTTTTGGTGTTTTTGTTATTCTTGCAACAAATAATTTTATAATAATGTGTTTGGGTATGGTGATTTTTGATGGTGCACTTTCAATGGCATTTGTTGTTCAAGTATCGGTGCATCAAGGCATTACACCAAATAACTTTCTAGCGAGGGTTAAAAGCGCTACATATGTTATTGGTGGGCTATCTACAATGGCGGGGACATTTTTAGCTGGGGCTATTCCCGAGTTCTTATCCTCTAGAATTGCGCTTGCATTTGGAGTATTCGTCCTAGCAATTCCAGCATTGTATATGCTAAAGTTTCGGAAAATCAGTGTAAAACTTAGTCAAATTGAAACGATTAATATGAAATAAATTTATCCAGTGTGAAAACATTTCTAGGCAATGCAAATTATATCGGTACAAAAGATCAAAAGTCTCTATGTTATTCAAGTAAAAAAGAAACGGCTATCGGTTTAATGATTCATAATTAAATAACAACTTTATGTTAACCCTATCCTATTTTATATGATAGGGTTATTCGTTTATAAGGGATGAAATTCAATGCGATTATTGTTCTGCGATGGGAATGAAACACTGTGAATATGTTGCTTTAACAAACGAAGAGGGGTGATTGTCGTCGCGCTTTTAGCCGTTCATCCTATTTCATTAAAAGGCGCTTGTGCCATTGTGTTTATTGAGGAAGGTTTTGGATAGAGTTTTGGTCTGAAAGTCATTGTTGTCAATTCGTCAACAAATTTCTTTAGACAAGATGCCAATAAGCAACAAACATAGTACAATAAAGCAAATCGTTAAAGGGGTGTTTTGAATTGTATGTCAACATGGTTAATTATTGCTTTACTAACAATCTCCTCCAGTATTGATAATCTAGGAGTAGGTTTGTCATATGGTATACGCGGTATTCGTATAAGCACCTATTCCAATTGTATCATTGCCTTAATTTGCTTTTTGTTTAGTGTGGTTGGAATTTACTTTGGCATTTGGATCGCTCATATACTACATGGTGGTCTGCCAATTATCTTAGGGGCTGTAATACTAGTGATAATTGGAATCCGTATTATCTTATTGGCGAAACCAACCAATTCGCCAAAAGCAACATGTTCATTAAACAAAAGTGTTGCTCCTCAGGATTCTTCTTATATCGGCATTGGAGAGTCTATTATTTTAGGAGTTGCTCTATCCGCTAATGCCCTCACAAATGGGGTAGGGGCTGGGCTTTTAGGGATTTCTCCAATTCTTATTTCGTTTTTAGCAGCTGCAGGAAGCTTTATCGCGATTTGGGTTGGGGTGACTTGGGGCTTCAAATTAATCAATGTCCGCATAGGAAGGTTTACTTTAGGTGAATTCGGAACTTTCATAAGTGGCATCTTATTAATTTTTGTCGCCGTGTTATTTTTTTTATAAATAAAAAATCGGTGCAAGTTTAGAAGGTTAGAAGCTCGGGCCTGACCTTTAAATAGCTCAGGTCTGGGTGTTGACAAAGTGTCAACGATTTTGTATAGTTTACTGCGAGATAAATAAGTTTTCGGAAGGGAGTATACCAATGAAGAAAAATCAAAGTGAAAATGATCAATTAGGCGTGCTTTTAAAACGTTTATTAGAGAAAGAATCCCTTTCCATGAGAAAATTAAGTGAACGAACTGCAATTGATACAGCGACTATATCGAGAATCATTAATGGAAAACGAAATGCTACGCTTGAACATCTACACCAATTTTCTCTTCATTTAAATATTTCCATGAATAAGCTTTTAGAGGCTGCTGGTTATCCCATTAGCGAAGAAAAAGTTGAATCAGAGCTTAGTGAGCACATTGAAAATATTCAACATTCACTCGAGCCATCTATCGCTGAACTTTCTAAGGAAAACATCGAGCGAAAATTAAAGGAATATGCTGCCTTTGTGCAAACCTCTGATGGAGAGGAAGAAATATTATCAGGCTTTGAACAGAAAATTAAGAAAGTAGATAGTGTGGGACCATTCATTAAAAATTTAAAAGGGTTTTTTGAGAAATTCCGACTAAAAAGAGCTTCTTCTGCGGAGTTAATTTTAATGGGTAGCGTCCTTTTATATTTTATTGTGCCGGTTGACGTGATACCAGATTATATTTTTCCTATTGGTTATATTGATGATGCATTAGCTGTGCAAATGATCGCAAAAAGATTAGGGGAGTTTTAAAGGAGGAGATGATTTGAGAACGAAGACTAAAAAATCAAGATTAAAAAAAGCAATGATAGGATTATGCCTATTTACTAGCTTTTTAGTTTTGTTCTTAATTATGTATAGTGTTAACGAATATCAAAAAGGATTAGCGAGTAATGCAGATGATCAAGAAATAGGTGACTTGGTAGAAACGAAGCAGGAACCTTTTCAAGGAGAGGAGGTGAAGTTTGGAGAAATTAAGATTCTCTTGATCGGTAGTGATGCTCGAAAAGGGGAACAAGGTCGTTCTGATGCTTTAATGATTGGATACTATAATCAAAACACTCACCAAATTAAGTTAGCATCACTCATGCGGGATACATATGTAGATATTCCTGGTTATGGCATGCAAAAATTAAATGCGGCTTATTCATTTGGTGGGCCTGAGTTAGTTAGAAAAACAATCAAACATAATTTCGATTTAGATATAAATTATTATGCGATTGTTAATTTTACCGGCTTTCCGAAACTAGTCGATTTGGTTGCTCCAGATGGAATAGAAGTGGATATAGAAAAAGAAATGTCAACCGGTATTGGTATGACATTGCATCCTGGTAAGCAATTGTTAGATGGAGATGAACTATTAGGTTATGTACGATTTAGGAAAGACCAATATAATGATTTTGGACGAGTTGAACGACAACAAGAGGTGTTAGCCAAGGTTTTAGATGAAGCTGTTACTGTCCATAATATTGCTCAACTTCCGAAAATTGTTGGTACGGTAGCATCTTATGTGGACACAAATATAGATAAACGTATTTTATTTACAATGGGAAAAGACATTATAACCAACAAGGCAGAAGAAATGGATAAAATGCGCATCCCTATACCAGATTCATTTACGGATCAGAATGTCGATGTGGGCGCAGTCTTAAGCATCGATCTTGAAGAGAATAAACAAGCATTAAATGAATTTTTTTCAGAAGAGAGTATAGCCTTAAAAGAATAGAGTGATAGCTGATCAGCTATAAAAGACGAGAAAACTTGATTAGGATTATTCCTGTTCAAGTTTTCTTGCTGTTAAGCCAGGAAACTATAAAATTCTAGCTTGTGGATAAGTTCTGATAGTGTGTATTGACGTCTGGCTCCAGCGCCCAGCGACTAGCAAATTTTCAGCTTCTTCCTATGATAAGTCAACATCGGCTCCTTCGTCGCCGTGTTTAGGCTAACAGGATGTTAGTCAGAACGGCGTTGCGCCAGGACGGCGCGTCTTTAGCCGTTCAACCTTATTACTTTAAGTTTGTACGTCGCTAAACGGGCGCTTACGCTTTTGCTCCTGTTTATACAAGTGTTGCATTCTTCATTCAAAAGGTACTCCATTTTCAAAAGGTGGGGTCGGAAAATACCGGGAATTTTACGGGTGATCTATGACTGAAAAAGTTTTTATCTTCCGTGGTTGCGAAATAGCATGGCGACGAATCCGGAAATATTTCATTTTAGCATCATGATTTTCGACTACTAAATAGTAAATTATTAGAATACAATAATTTTACAGATGGATTGGAGCGAAGGGTTCAGGCGCCCTCTTTCATTATGGGTATATGATTAAGACGCTCTAAAGGGCAGTCATGTATATATCGTGACTTGAGAAATTTTCTAATCGATTATAGGTGTAATGGAAAAGCGAAATATAATAATAGGAAAAAAGGAGCTTCCTAATGATGAATCCATTTAATTCAACTTATAATGTCTCCCATTCCAACATTGGAGTAGAGGCAGAGATTGATCGACTTAAGGCACAGGTCGAGATGAGTTGGGAGAAAGAATTTAGAAACCTGAAGTGGTTGGGACTGTCTGATGGGATGAAGGTGTTGGAGGTTGGCTGTGGACCGGGATTTGTTACTGAGAAACTTGTTGAACGTTTACCGCAAAGCAATATTTCAGCATTAGATATTGATAACAACTTATTAGCCACAGCAAAACAACGATTAAATAAGGCAACGAATACGAATATTGAATTTATACACGCTTCTGTGTATGATACAGGTCTTCCTGAACATGAGTATGATTTTGTTATTGCACGCTTAGTCTTTCTCCATCTTTACGAGCCAGAGAAAGCGGCTTTAGAAATTTTTAGAGTATTAAAACCAGGGGGCAAGTTTGTGATCATTGATATAGATGATGGAATTTTTGGTGTAGTCGAACCAAAAGACGACAATTTCCAGTCTGTTATCGATAAGTTCATTGCCATGCAAGGAATGGCAGGAGGCAATCGTGAAATTGGACGCAGTTTACCTCGTTTACTTAAATCAACAGGGTTTTCTAATATTGAAATGGATGCCATTTCTGTGCACAGTGATTTAGTTGGCAGAGAGGGTTTTAAAGAGCAATTTAATCCAAAAAGATTTGAAGCGTTTTATAAGTTTGGCTATCTATCTAAAAGTGAGTTCCAAAGTATTGATAAAGCATTCGAAAATTTGATGGAAAATCCCGATTCATATGCATTAATGTTTTTTTTAGTAGCAAGTGGCACGAAACCTGTAACCGTTGATGATTAAATCACGTCATTCAGAATAGGGGAGAGTTCATTAACGATATTGTTTATAGAGGATGTTCAAAAAGTCCGGTAAAAATGACACTGCGAATTTCTTCGTTGGCTTGCTTCTTCGCTCCTTGGAAAAGAAAACCACTTTTCCGGCGTGCGATGCGGATTCGGGGAAGCTTTCCTTGTGCTCATGTATCTAAATGCATACATTCCGCTGCTCAAAGCTGCGCCGCCTCGAACTTTCGACGTACAGGACGTACTAGTGTCGGCGTTGCTGACAGGACGTCAGCGCCTTTAGCCGACTTGGTCCTTTTTATCCTCCTTTTTGAACACGTTCTTATAGACAGATTTATGCAAAAACACCATTTTGAAAAGCTCAAAAGGTATTTTTTACTAAGGCTTATTTTATCCCCAGACGCATGCGATAGCTAAAGAGGATGTCTTGCGCTTGACCATTGAAAGCTTGTTGTACATGATGTTGGAAAGCTTGAATTTCCTTATGTAAATCATCAGCCCCAAGTTTTAATGCTGTCTGTAATCCGCCTTGGCTTAAAGCAATATTGGCATAACGGGTGGCATCACAGCGCTCCCATTGATGGAACACGATTTCTTTAGAAAATGAAAAAAGCTGAGATTCGCGAATTTGTTGTAGATGTTTGTTTTTATCCCATTTAAAAGCCAATTGCCCGGCTGGTGCAAGTTCAGCTACACGAGATTCGGCAAGAGCAATCAAGGTTTGATAATGCTCCTCCACTTCTTTTGTAAAAGTGGGGGGCCAGTCACAATCATAGGCGGCAAAGACTCCGCCAACACGCAGAACACGAGCAAATTCACGCAAGGTTGGTTGCGGATCCATCCAATGGAACGATTGAGAACAAGTAAGAATATCGACCGAATCAGCATCTATATCTAGCTGATCAGATAGTCCCTTCACAAACCGAAGATTTTCCGGCTCCTGCTGCGCCCGCCAATGAGAGATGGCAGTCTCACGCATATCATCATTCGGTTCCACTCCGATAATATCCTTCGCTTGATCTAACCAAATGAAGGAAGACAATCCGGTTCCACAACCAACATCAACGACTCGGTTAGGTGCTTGCGATAAATATCTCGTTAAAATATGGACAACATCGGCTGGAGGTACAGGACGGTTTTTATCATAAAGCTGACTGTAGCCTAAAAAGCGCTCCACATTATTCGCACGAATACCCTGCATAAATTTCATCCTTTCATGATTCATCATGGTTGTTTTGATTATAGCACACGTGAATTTAGATTCTTCAAGAAGAAATATTTTATAAATCTAAAAAGTGCATATTCATTGAAGAAAAACAAATTTTAAATTTGGTTTTATCTAAGCGGCCATAGGGCTTTAGAGTTTGAATCCAATTCTGAAAATTGAGTTAAGAAGATATTGACTGAAAAAAACAGGAATCATTCCTGTAAGCATTACAATGATGATTCCTGCCTCAAACAGTGGAGTCGAAATATGTCGAAAATTTTATTTGACTACAACTAGCGAAATATGTAAATATCTAACTAGGTCTATCTTCCTGTTTTTACCTTCGTTTTATTCTCCGAAAAGTGAAAGCCTATTCATCTATGAAAAACCCTACAAATTTCTACAAACGCATATTTCCTAAGCCAAAATCTATTTTAAAGGAGGATTTATATCAGTGGGTCATGATATATATTCATATAATCAAAAAGGTGAAATATTACAGCAGGTAAGTTTTACCGCAGGAGATATTTATGCACCTTGGTTTTATGATTTGTTCGATGCGCATCAATATAATGGAGGAGTGAGTGGCATTGGGGCGACTCTTACGCTGTCACCCTCACAAGTAGAAGAAGCTTTAGAAAGATTTATGCAAATAGCGGATCATGCCTTTCTATATGAGAACAGCAAAGGGGAGATCTTTGATTGGCAGCAAAAGGCAGTCTTGAAATTTATCGAATCCTGTCTTGAAATTGCTCGCGAAGAAGGTGAGGTAGAAGTGGCCTTTGCCTAAGAGATCATTCCCCTCATTGATACACCCATACCAATGTCAAACACTGTCTAATAAAAAAGGGAGAATATAAAAAAACGTAGATTGGAAGATAGACTTGCCTCAAAAACTGGACCCTCCACAAAGGAGATTAAAGCGCTTAAAACTGATATACTAAAAATAAAAGTGCTGAGCGATTTTTTTCACTCTTCCGTAAGCAGACGCCCATCTCGAAGATTCATTTGTGTCAGATCATTTATCAAGGAGAGATTTCTTTGGAGTGTATAAATATTGCTGGATTTCCAGGTCAGCGGTTACTCAATAAGGTTCTAAGTCTTCATGAAAGGATTTTCAAAGACTCAGCCACGTTAATTAGTAAAGCGAAACATAAGCCGAAACTTCTCTTTACAATTGGACTGATAAAGGGAGAAGTTGTAGGATATAAAATTGGATATGAGATAAAATCGGACGTTTTTTATAGTTGGCTTGGAGCGGTTGATGAAAATCACCGGAATCAAGGCATTGCGACTAAACTGATGAATGAACAACATTTGTACATAAAAGCTAAAGGGGATAAGACTGTCCAAACAAAGACAAAAAATAAATGGCGAAACATGCTTATTTTGAATATAAAATGTGGCTTTGATGTGGTTGGAATAGAGATGGATAAACAAAGTGAGCCGAAAATTATACTCGAAAAATATTTGTGAATTTAACAAGGTCAGTACACTGCGATTGTCGAGAAGCTAAAATGATCTAGTTAACTCCGGGGATGTAGAAAGGGTTATCGTACCAAGACTATACAAAAAGAACAGTTGGAAAATCCTTTGTGGGATGAATAATCGCACCCTAGCATTTTGGGACATTGGTCTACATTTTGATTTTGCCTTGGAGGTGATCAGGATGAATGATTCATCAATAGTACATGTTTTGGAGGCCCTAAAAATAAGATTGGATGAAGAGAATGTATTAGCTGTTCATAGTACATCTGGAATCTATCCAAAAATGGGTTTTGTCTTTAATGAACCTCTTACAAAATATGAACTAGAGCAATTGATTAGAAAAAATAATTTGGACTTGCCTGCGGAATATCGAGAGTTTTTATTATTACATAACGGTGCTGAATTTTTTACTTACGAATATGGCTACTCCTTTTGTTTGTATTCAATTGAAGACATGATAAAAGAATACCATTCTTTAGAAGAGTATTGTGATGTGGATTATATTTTAAATTATTGCTACCCCATTGGCTATATGGTAGATCATGGTACGTTATTACTCGATCTTTCCAACTTTAAGCAAACGAATAAAGGAAATATCCTATTGATGGGGGTCAATACAATAAATTTATATTGTGATTTACCTACGTGGCTAGATAGAATGTTAATCTCCCAGGGAAATGCGTATTGGGAATGGTATTCAAAAGAGGTTGAATTTGAATGATAATAGGAAAGAAACCTAATCAATTTGGATAAAAATAGAGTGATAGGCAAGGAAAATAGTATACGATGGAGAATTTCTAATGATTGGAAAGATGTAAAAAAACACCACACACGGACACTCAATTATAATAAGTAGAAACAATAGGATGGAATGTTAAAGTAGGAAGGCCATCCTATAATAGGAGTTGTATGATCGATGAAACAAAATAAATATGATGATCCCAATTTCTTTTCTGCGTATGAACAGATGGCACGGTCAGTGAAAGGACTTGAAGGGGCTGGGGAATGGCATATTATGAAAGAGCTGATTGGGGATCTAAAAGATAAAGAGGTCCTCGATTTAGGTTGTGGCTTTGGTTGGCATTGCCGATATGCTCGGGAGCAGCAAGCACGTTCTGTTTTAGGCGTGGATATCTCCGAAAGAATGATTGAAAGAGCCCGCGAAATGACAAATGATCCTTCCATTGCTTATATAAGAGCGTCCATTGAGGATATTGATTTTTCCAACGCTCAGTTTGATGTCGTCATTAGCTCATTGGCTTTTCACTATATTCAGTCGTTTCAAACAATCTGTGCAAAAGTTTATGATTGTCTCATTCCTGGGGGCAGATTCGTTTTCTCGGTTGAACATCCGATTTTTACCTCTCGGAATGAACAGGATTGGTATTACGATGACCAAGGAAATCGTCTACATTGGCCCGTTGACAATTATCAAGTAGAAGGTGTGCGTGAAACAAACTTCTTGAATGAGAATGTGACAAAATACCATCGTACGATTTCAACCTATATAAATGATTTAATTTTATCAGGTTTTATAATAAAAGCCGTGAAGGAATCCGTACCTTCTGATGACATGTTGAAGGACCCGGAAATGAAAGATGAAACCCGCAGACCGATGTTTTTAATGATCGCGGCAGAAAAAAATAGCTGATCATCAAGAAGAAGATCGAGATCTTCTATATTATCAGGCGCCTGGGTTTGCGTCTGATTTTTATAAGCAGGTAATACATAAAATAATAAGTGATCTAGAAAAGTAAAAAGAATCAGTTGAGAGAATAGAAGGAGATAGAAAATGAGGTTACAAGAAATCATCGGAATTATAAGGGAAAATTTTACTCTAGCATTAGTCGGAGTGATAGTAGTAGGGATTATCTTTTTTCTCGGGTATTTCATTGTGTATAGAAAACTTTTGGGTGGAAAGAAGCGCCTTTCCAAAAAGCAGTTGCTTCTTGCCAGTTTATTTATTGGCTATTTTATTATGGTGATAGGCGTGACTTTCCTGAATAGAAGCTCAACCTATCCAGGTGGGGTGAATTTAGCCTTTTTTAGTTCTTACCGAGAGGCTTGGTATAGTTTTAGTGTAAGGGAATGGCAGTTTTTGTATTTAAACATCTTGATGTTTGTGCCGTTTGGAATTTTTCTCCCGTTATGGCATGCTCGCTTTCGAAAAGCCAGGTGGACCATTGGGATGGCAGCAGTATTTACGCTTTCCATTGAAACTTTTCAACTCCTAACAGGGTTTGGTATTTTTGAGGTGGATGATCTATTTAATAATTTATTGGGTGCGATTATTGGCTATGGGATTATTATGGGCATCCTGACGATTAAAGACAAAGGAATCAAACATTCTTTGTTATATTTTTCTCCTTTATTACTAGTGGTCCTCCTATCCGGCAGTATGTTTGCCTATTACTATAAGAAGGAATTTGGGAACCTTATCATTGTGCCAAATTATAAGACAAATATGGCTAGTGCCACTATCACAAATGATGTGCAGCTTGATGATCAAAGAAAAAACGTTCCGATTTATAAGGCGCCAAGCTATACAAGGGTTTCTGGGGAGGAATTTGCTGTAGACTTTTTCAAGAGACAGCATCTTGATACAGAGGATATGGAGGTTATAACATATCCAGATGAGGGGATTTATCGGATTCAAGGATATAGTATATGGTTTCAATTTCTGGATGGGAGTTATAGATATACGGACTTTTCAAACTTCGATGCTGAATCAAAAGATACGAACAAAAAAACCTTAAAAGACAGCGTAACAACATTCGATATAGATATCCCCGAAGATGCTGATTTTCAAAAAGTCGATACAGGCATATATGAGTGGACAGCAGATAAAATAGTCAACGGAAATCAGCTTATAGATGGTTCCTTAAATGTTCAGTATTATAACGATGATACAGTGAAGAACATTGACAATCAATTGATCACCTATGACAAGGTAAAGGATGTCCAAATAAAAAGTGAACAAGAAGCATATGACGAGATTTTAGCAGGGAAGTTTAAATATTACCCGGAGAATAATCGGCTTGAAGCCTTACATATTGATCAAGTAGAAGTCAGTTATTATTTAGATTCCAAAGGTTATTATCAACCTGTTTATGCTTTTCAAAGTACAATTGATGGCAGGGAAATGATGATTTATATTCCGGGGATGGATTGAACAGATCTCAATACCAACATGTTATGAATTTCATGTGAATGAACGAAAAAGGATGTTTATAAGTGGATAAATTTATTTTGGGTGTTGCTGCTGTCATAATGATTGGTTTATCGATTTCCACTTTTTATTATGAAAGTACTAGTAAGGAAAAACCTCAGCTTTGGGATGGGCAATCTCCTCAATTGTCAACAGAGAATGAGAGAACGGAAACATTACAGCCGATTTATACTGATGAACAAATAGGATATTCTCTGCAAAATGATCAGTTGCAAATTACGTTTGATCAGGGAGAAAATTGGACGAATGTTCCGGTTGAGCCCGATCAACTCTTTTCAGGTGAATATAATGGGAATAGGGAAGAATTAATCAATCATAGTTATATTTTGAATGAAAAGAGGGCGGCATTTTTATATTCAGATGGCTTAGCTGAAGTTGGAAAAAGAGTTATTTTTATTTATTCTCTTGATCAGGGTCGGAATTGGGAGAAAGCGATTGTGACAGAACCGTACCCATCGATGCGTTTCCGGAAAGTGAATTTTCTAAATGACAAATTTGGCTATATGATTGTTTCCGGTGATCGAACGATGTCCCAGGAAATGTCAAATGTATTTTTGACGTATGATGGAGGAAGGACTTGGAAAGGAACAAACCCATCTGGTGTGACGAATTTGCTGTCGGATGGTGGATTTATTGATGAAAAGGTTGGCTTCCTTTCGCTTTCCTATATAAATCCTCAAGAACCTATACTGTACTTCACAAAAGACGCCGGGAATACATGGAAATCCGCCACAATCAAGGTTCCAGAGAAGTACCTAGAGATCTTTGTCAGGGCTGAAATGCCTTTTAAGGAAGACGATCATTTGGCTGTGTTATTGAATCAAGGGCCGAATGGAGATTATCTCGGGGGCAGAGTAAAAGGAAAATTCATCTCAAATGATAGTGGGTAAAATTGGGAGTTTGCAACGGAGGTCGATCCAGATGAAGAAGAGTAGAAACAGGAAGTTCATTGGCTGGATTTCCTTATTTCTTGCGATCGGTTTTTTCTGCTTGCAAATGGTTTTTTTACTTGTTCAGCATCGATTTCAGGTTGAATATGTAGATGATCGACTATTTTATTTTATCAATATTGTGTGTGTTGTTTCTAGTTAGTGCTCTTTTATGTTTTATAACAATTACGAAAAAGTGGAAATGGCTAGGAGCTACAATCGTGATTATTTTTATAATGGGGAATGTCCTTCTACTTGTGAAGCATCATCAGGAAATGCAAAATATCACTCGTTTATCTCCTGACATGAAACATATTTTATCGCTAAAACAAAATAGGTGAGGTAGTTTTTCCGGAATGGCCAGGTTATAGCAACAGTTATACAAACGGAAATGTCGATCTTGACTATCTGATGTACTTGAATGAGGAGAATATCGAAGTTCGAAGGTAAAAAGGAAATTGAATCGGATGAGCAAGATCACTCGAAAATCCGTGAGAAGGATATAAAAGAAATATTAAATATAATTTTCTAAAAGTGATTCAAAAATCAATGTCGGACGATATTTATCAGAAGTTTCAGTTATGGTATAATATTAGTAGCAAAGGGAGAGTGTAAAGTGTCAAAGGGGATTTCGTATCAAAATAAGGATATTTTATTCAAGTCTCTAAGTGAACTTTATGAGGATGTCACTCTTGATGTTTTTGGATTGAAAGGTTTCCCGAAAATTAAGGAACTATTGCCGAATGACTTTCCAGAGGTAACCGCAGACGGGAACCGTTCAGACACCGTTTTTCAATTAGAAGATGGTTCTATTCTCATGTTGGAATATGAAAGCAGTATCCGGTTTGTCGAAAATCATTTGAAGTATATAGGATATGCACACAGAATTTCGAAAAGATACTTTCAAAAAGAAAAGGATATTAAAAAAATACGCATCGTTGTGATTTATACGAGTGATGTGGCAAAGGCTAGTGAGGAGTTAAATATCGGGGATTTAAACATTACGTCAAAAGCCATTTTGCTATCTGAGTATAACGGGGACGCTATAATGGAAAAGTTAATGATGAAGATAGATGAGGATGAACCGTTAACTCACGAGGAATTGTTCAAACTTAGTATTATTCCATTAATGCATAGCAAGAAAGATCGTAATGAATTAATCCATGATTCGATTGAACTAGCCAAACACATTCAAAATGAATATGAGCAAATTCAAGTGATCGCGGGAATTCTCACCGCAACAGATAAATTTATAGATGACAAATACGCCAGAAAAGTAAAGGAGTGGTTGAAGATGACAAAGGTAGGAAGAGCTTTTGAAGAGGAAAAACGGGAGGCTGTTGAAAAGGCAAAGAAAGAACAGGCGAAAAAAACAGCCAAATCCTTATTAGGTGTGCTTTCTCCTAAGTTAATTGCTGAAGCCACGGGGCTAGACATCGAAGAAGTGGAAAAATTAAAAGAAGCATAAGTCAGCATCCAAGGAAGTGGCTTTCACTTCCTTTTTTACATAAAAAGGGGTTTTAAAATGTTTCAAAGGTATCCATCGTGACATTTTGAAGTCACCTAAATATGAATGGAGGGAGTCTCTTGAAACTCGTTCTATTATTTGGCCCCCAAGCCGTTGGGAAGATGACTGTAGGACAGGAACTAGCCAAAATCACAGAGTTGAAGTTATTTCATAATCATATGACAATTGATTTACTTGAACCTTTTTTCGGGTTTACTCCGGAAATGTGGAGATTAACGGACTTATTTCGCGGGGAAGTTTTTAAAACATTTTCTAAGAGTGATCAGTATGGCATGATTTTTACATTTGTCTGGGCCTTCAATAAAAAATCAGATTGGAAATATGTGGATAAGACGTGCCGTATCTTTCGTGCCGAAGGGGCTGAAATATCTTTTGTTGAGCTTGAAGCAGATGTAGAAGAAAGGCTCAAACGTAATAAAACACCGAATCGACTTGAACAAAAGCCAACGAAAAGAAACATCAAACAATCCGAGGAAAATTTATTGAGTAGTATGCAGACACTACGATTAAATTCAGAAGCGGGAGAAATAAAAGAGGAAAACTATTTGCGGATCGATAATACAGAACGAAGTGCAGCCGAAGTCGCCGCAATGATTAAAAGTCGATTTAATTTATAGAATATGCCTAAAGTAAAGGCGCGTACTTGCAATCAATGTATGGAAAAGTTGTGCATTGACATGAATCGAACGCTTTAAATGGAAACACCGGTAAAGATTTATTAAAATCATTCTTTCACTTGTTGAAGGGGGATATATGAGTTAATAAGGATGTCGGACCGATAGAAATTCGGAAAGGAGGCTGATTGAACATTGATCACAAAATATGAGGTGATTTCCGCTTAGCGGAAATCCAAAACAGAGGGGCCGCATTTTTTGTGGCCCCCTTTACATTTTCCTTTTTTATGAAAAAATCATTTTATACTCGGTGAAATCTACCTAACTTCTCGCACTTCAAAAAAACGATCCTTCCTTGCTATACGCCTTCGCCTTTGCGGGATAGACGCCCAGAGTCATTTGCCAAGACCAGAAAAAGTCATCTGCCATTTTGCCCATTATCCCATCTAAAAGAATTCCTGGGACGAGCTTTTCTACAGGAAAATCTACAATCTGAAATGATTGCCCTGAATCGATCTCCTCAACGATGATAATGTGTTGTTCAACGGCTTTCACTTCAAAAATTCCTTCTACAACGTGACTATAACTTTGGACATGTTCATTCATTTTAAGTATATCTTCCATTGGATTCCAATTTTTGTCATGGAGCTGAGGATGAGCTTGTAAATACAGCGCATTCAATAGCCGCTCACAAGTTTGCAGGTCTTCACGAGCTGTTTCCGCATATTTTTCCACTTCTTTATACCAGGAACAACCTGTACGCTGATCAAGCCAATAGACAAATTTTTTCAGTTGGGAAAGAAAACTAATCGATTCTCTTTGTTTGATGGAAGTTTTCATAAAGTGAGGATAGAAGAAGTAAATAAGTTCTTCCCAGAATGTGGACTGGCATTCCTGCCAAGATGAAGGAACGTCATCTTCGAGGTAATCGGTGAGATAATTCGAAAATATCCTAAGAAATTCATTTACTTTTTGACTTGTTGGATATTTACGTTTATAGGCAATGATATCGTCACCATAATAATGAATAAGGGCTCGAAATCGCAGATCAAACTGCCTCCCTAATGTTAAGCGCTCAAGGAATTCCTTGTGTTCGTCGGGATGTGAAAACGTATGGACATGGGCTTTCACTTCCACTGGTTTTTTATTTTCAGATTCGTTGGCTTCTCCGCCAAAAGCAGACCACCTATGGTTTTTCATTTTTTATTTTTCCTCCTCTTAGAAATATGATAGCCTTTACAAATCCCCAAAAATCTTAATCTATTTTATTAAAAATCTATCACCTACTTTGGCTAATAATCTACAAGAATGGAAACCTTTGAAATGGGAAAGAAGTTAGTGGTAAAAGGGGAAGATTTGAAAGGTTACGATTATTATAAATATAATCATCGGAAACGTCAACTAAAAAAATCATGTATAGTAGAGGATGATAAAATGATTCTGTGATATGGTTTTGTTGAGGTAGTTGAAAGAAGGGTTACCAATTATGAAGGAAAGTAAGATTCATCAAATAAGAAAAATCATCCTCACACTTTTGATCGCAATCATTGGCGGTGTAGTGTTTCACTTTTTACATATCCCTGTGCCATGGTTATTAGGCCCGATGATTTCGATTTTCCTTGCAATCAATCTTTTACAGTGGCGGTTGAAGTGGCCAAGCTCCATTCGGAATTCGGGTATGATCATTGTCGGCTATACAATGGGCTTGTCGATGACTTCTTCAGCACTACTTGAAATGGGACGCCAACTCCCCTATATGCTGTTGTTGACGGTGTTATTGTTATTATTTTGTTCGATGATTGCCTATATTGTCTCGAAAATTTCGGATAGTGACTATCAAACGGCCCTATTAGCTAGTATACCAGGTGGACTTTCACAAGTTTTAATTTTGGCGGAAGAAACAAAAGGGGTGAATTTAGGGGTTGTCACGCTGACACAAGTAATCCGCTTGATGATGATTATTATCGCAACGCCTCTAATTGTGATGCTGCCGATTTTTCAAGAAACGGGAAAGCGCGAACAGACGGCGGTGGACTCGGCTCTATCCATAGCTACTTCTGCAAGTTGGGAGCAATTATTTCCCAATCTGCTTTTATTTGCGATCGTTTCCGTCGGGATGGCCTTCATCTGTATCAAAATCAAAATGCCGACCGCTTATTTAATTGGACCAGCGATTGGGACAGCGGTTCTACAGGCTTTTGGCATAGAGGGTCTCCATCTTCCTCCCTCTCTTATCAATCTAGCACAACTGATGATTGGCACCTATGTCGGCCTTTTGCTCCAACCGAATGATATGCCCCATAAATTCAAAACCTTATGGATTGCGCTTGGAAGTGGGCTCATGCTCGTCATCGGAGGGATTGGCTTGGGATGGTTGTTAACGGTCATTCAACCTGTTTCAAAGGCCACAGGTTTATTAAGCTTGGCACCCGGCGGCATGGATCAGATGGGGATCATTGCACATGCCATTCACGCGGATTTATATATTGTTTCCGGCTATCAACTTTTCCGAACCTTTTTTATCTTTTTCGCTGTCCCCCCTTTTGTCAAATGGTTGTTTAAGAGAATGGACCGGCGTAAAGGGAAGGTCATGCCTGAAACAGACGGAAGGATGGAAAATCATATGTAAGTGGCATGAACCGCATAAACCGTCCGAAAGTTCAAGCTGCTCAAATGCTGAAAATTTCCTTGTTAGACATATTCCCACTGTCCACTCAATATTCTTATATATCAGAGGGAAAATGGGAGGGAGTTTCATGGCAACAGATTTTCAGAGTGCTGCCCGGTTTGAACATCGTTTTTGGCTGCAAGTCCTAGGAGAACATGGTCGGTTTCTGCATGATGCGCTGTCACCTAATGAAAAAGCGGATATCAAAAAAGCAAATGAATTTATTCAGACTTTTGATCAATTGCTCGATCAGGTGGATACAACAGATTTGGTTCAATTAAGCCGGATCGCTGATGAAGAGGCGAGAAAGATTCGTGCATTTAAATTGTCGATCATTGAAAGACAATTAGTGGGGGACATCACGATTAGTTTGACCCCAAGCTTTATTAATCATATGGTTAATGAGGTGGAAGAATATATTCGCGTATTAGAGTACTTAAAAAAATCAGAAGTTCCCCCGATCTTCCATGAATTGCATCATCATATGGTCTGGTTACTAGATGCAGCAGGGCACGCAGGAGCCATTTCTGGAAATCTGTCCCGTGTAGAAAAACGATTGAAGGAAAAAAGCGACCTTTATACGAAACATTTTGAAGACTTTTATCTGAAAGCAGTGGAAATGGCTGGTTTTTTGCGAACAAATCTTTCCTCATTCCCTGCCCTAGAAAGAATGAATACGGATGTTTCTCTCGAAATGAAGTTGTTTATGGGCTTTCTGGAAGAATTAGAGGAAATGGAATTAAGTAAAGAGGCATTGGGCTCCTTTTCAGCTTTAATGGCTGATCATATGTATAGAGAAGAATGCTATTATCTTATTAAAGTAGCAGAAGCAACCAACCAGCAAGGATCAGATTGTGACCCCGGAAAACCGCGTATCCAGGAGTAATTCTTGTATTCCATATTTGCTAGCCTTGGTATCCAGTATTTAAATGGGTACCAAGGCTAAATGTCTTGTTTTTCTTAGCCTTCAATTATGAATCTTATTATATGTTTAGATCGTATATATCGTACGGAAAAAAATAGGAGGCAACAAATGAAAATAGCTCTTTGGATCATTGGTAGTGTTGTGGTTGTATTTGGAGTCTTGATTGGGGTGGGCATTTGGCTATTTCAAAAAGAAATCGGAAGAGAAGACCCTGAATATATTGTCGAATTTTTAAAAGAAAAAGCGGACAAAGGGAATGTAGCGCTGACCATTCATTACAATCAAGAAAGCTGGGTGCGAGTGAATGAAAATCAAGCACTTCCACTTGCGAGTACCGTTAAGACGATCATTGCCATTGAATATGCCAAACAGGCAGCGGCTGGACAAATTGATCCTGAACAAGCCGTTTCTTTTGAAGATTTGGAGAAATTTTACATACCGAAAACAGATGGCGGTGCACATGAAGCTTGGCTAAAGGAAGTAAAAGGAGACCAAACGGGAGAGGTTCCCTTAAGTGAAGTAGCCAAAGGGATGATTGTCTACAGTTCTAATGCGAACACGGAATATCTTATTCACTTGTTAGGCTTAGAAAAGATAAACCAAAATCTTGATGAGATGCAGCTTTCCGCTCATGAGCCTCTTTATCCTTTCGTTAGTGCCTTAGCGCTTCCGAAGCAAATGATTCAAGCGGAAGGAACGAAAAAGGAAGCTCTTGCTCAGCTGAAAAAGATGGATATGGCAGAATATAGGGAACGGGCCCTGAAAACACATAAAGAATGGCTACACCAACCATTAGATGCTCAAGGAAAAAAGCAACTCATGAAGGATTTAAATATGGATTTCCAAAAAGTTTGGTCAGATCGTTTGCCACGAGCGACAACCGATGAGTATGTTGCCATCATGGAGAAACTGAACAACAAAACGTATTTCGATGACAGTGTGTATACCTATCTCGATCCTGTCATGGAAGGGTTAATGGAAAATCCGCAAAATCAAGAATGGCTGGCCCATGCCGGACAAAAAGGTGGATCTACTGCCTTTGTTATGACAATGGCCATGTACGCAACAGATCAGCACGGAAATCAAACAGAATTAGCCTTTTTCGCTAATAACTTAAGTACAATGGAGCAAGCTAAGCTATCTAAAAATATGAATGCTTTCCAGTTAAAGTTCCTAACAGATGAAGAATTCCGCGCAAAGGTGAAAAGAGAATTGTCAACAATTTAAAAGTGTAAGGAATACCGATAGCCGACCCGTTATTTAAAGGGGAGGCTATTTTTTGTAGCTTAGGAAATTATAAAATCCTAGCTTGTGGATAAGCTGCTTATGTCGCGGTTGACATCCAGCTCCAGCGCCTAGCGACTAGCAAATTTACGCCTTCTTCCTACGATAAGTCAACATCGGCTCCTTCGTCGCCGTGTTTCCTTTATCTCGTCAGAAGTCTTTAAATTTGTACGTCGCTGAACAGGCGCTTGCGCTTTTGTTCTTCAGCCTTGTTCAAATATAAGTAACAGTAGCCCCTTGTTGTTGCTTATATTTTTCCTGAACCTCCTGTAATCGCCGTTTTTTTGCAAGTGTTTCTTCATTCCATTCCTGCGTATTCAAGTGCTCTTCATTTTGAAACCAATCTGGCAATTTTTCTGACCGAATGATTTTTCTCTTCAACTTAGTTGGAGTAGATTTCTGATTGGTTAATAAGATTTTATATGCATATTTCCATGCAAAAATCGCACGCTCTGCGGTGGCTTCTATGGCTTGTAAAATTTGCTCTAAAGAAAAAGTTTTGCAAGCATGGGTTAATTCTTCTTTTTGCGATAAGTGAAGGGGGAAAAATTCAATTTCTTTAATTGTTTCTCAACGATGGTTATTTTTTCTTGGACGTCTTCGGCTTCGTCAATCTGTGGTTTCTCCTTTATCTTCTTTTCTTGTGCAAAACAATGGTTTCCCTCTTCACTAAGGGCATACCAATTCGTGCGATCATAACGATGTTTTCCGTGTTGTTCTATTCGAATCAAGCCTTGTTTTTTCAGAGAAGCAAAGATTCGTTTAATCGTGGCAATCGACCAAAATGGAAAATCCTCTTGCCATGCTTCATATGTACGCTCGACCCACACCTGTCCGTTCAAAGGGGTTCCTGCTTTTTCAACATGTTCGTAAAGCTTCTCCAACACAATACTTTCGTTCAATCCAATCGTTTGTGCTAACTCTTTTCTAAATGTGATTTTCTCCATTTTGCATCCCTCCTACCCCTCATATAGATCCGATAGACGCAAAAGGACACCCTTATATAAATTATTTTTTTATGTTTTTATAAAGCTTTTTAAAATCAAGTACTAAAAGAAGAGGGCAAAGTGATCTGATCTAGTGGGGGCGGGGCTTATTGTCCGAGCTGCTCAAATTGATTTTATCGAGAGATACAAGTGTTTCGAAACGAAAATGTCCTTAGCGCAAAGTTTTACTTAGGCCATTGTTTTTCAATCTGAATACATTTTTGTTTACGCCAATAAAAATTTTTAAAAACTGGGTATCCTTTTTTTCGGTGCTTCTCTATATAGAAGGTGAAAGGGGGCGAGAACATGGCACAGGAAATTTTAGAAGCGTCAAAAATGAAGCTTGTGTTTGATTACGGGTTAGATGAGGACAATAAGCCCATCTATAAAACAAAGACATTCAATCGTATCCGTCTGCAAGCTTCTGCTGATCAGCTCTATCAAGCTGCGGATGCAATTGGGTCCTTATCAGCCCAGCCGCTCTGGAACATCGAGCGAAATGATACGTACCAAATCGGTGAGTAATTTTGTTTTGACAGAAGGGAGGTGAGCAGATGAAAGTGTTAGAATTAAACTTTTTATCAGAAGAAGGGAAGAATGTGCGTATTGCGGTCGATGAACCGATTGATCCAATCGATTCGGAACAAGTCAAAACGGCGATGGACGCGATTCTGCAAGCCGATGTTTTCCTTGATACAGAAGGCAATCCTTTGAAAGAGGCCAAGTCGGCGCGGATTGTCGACAAAACCATCACAACAATTGATATTGACTAAAATGTGGCTCATCCCAGCGTATGGGATGGGCCTTATCCTTTCTTCCTGCACGAACCAAAGAGGAGTGGAAAGTTCGTTAAGTTTGAAGGAAATGTTGATCAAGGGTTTTAGCTGTCGTTCGTCTTTATTTTATTACATTCTTATGTTTTTGTGATTGAAAGGAGGTGATCATAGTGGAACAGTTCCTACCGTTTATCAGTGAAATCGGATTTCCGGCACTTGTAACCTTTTATTTACTCTACCGGATTGAAGCAAAACTGGAAGCGGTCATTCAATCTGTACAAGATTTGCCTAAGCAAATGCTCCGTATGATGAAAGAATGAATGTGACGGAAGTTCGTAAAATGATTAAGCACATTCGCGGTTACGTAGATCCAAACACGTTTTGGATCTACGTTTTGGTGGATCCCTCGCGTTTTCGTACACCCAACCCCACTTTGGATCTACGTTTTGGTGGATCCCCCGTGATTTCGTAGATCCAACCCCGCTTTGGATCTACGTTTTAGCAGGCCCTTCGCGATTTTGTAGATTCAACCCCGCTTTGGGTCTACGTTTTAGCAGGCCCTTCGCGATTTTGTAGATCCACCCCCATTTTGGATCTACATTTTGGCAGATCCCCCGCGATTTTGTAGATCCAACCCACTTTGGATCTACGTATTGGCAAATCCCCCGCGATTTTGTACATCCAAACACACTTTATTTTCAGCTAATTTGCTAAAAATGAATATTCTATTGACTTTTGGCAAAAAGGCAGGTAAGGAGTAAAGGAACGAACAGGCAGGGAAGAATCGAAATGTCATTTTTACAAATTAGCTTCTAAATGGCTTAAAAATCAGTGGGATTACACACCCGCTGATTTTTTCACTGTTAGCGTGCCCAGCAAGCCGTTAATTGCTAGTTGGTGGAAGTCCAACCTGAGTAAGTGCCAAGACGCTCAGTAGCTGACAGGCAACTGGTGGAGAAATCCTAAGGTTGAAGCCCTGTGACAAAGTAACTC